>NZ_JBFBAO010000122.1:0-16752 GCF_040682255.1 Micromonospora sp. NPDC051296
GACTGTCTGGCGCTGTCGGTCTGCTACTGATACTTACGAGCATCGGTACGTTCACGGCCGACGGCGCTTGGCTTTTCGCCGGGCTGCTCGGTCTCCCAATCGGAATGATCTGGTGCCTCGCCGCGGTGATCGAAGGCCCCCGCCGGTTCCTGCGCCGCAACCCGCAGATGCTGGCACCCGTGCGGTGCCGATTCACCGCGGATGCTATCGAATGGCACACCGCGGTCGACGTCTCGCTACGGCTGCCGTGGACGGCGATCAAGCAGATCCGTCGCGGCCGGGAGGCGTACCGCCTGGACTGCGCCGACCAGAACGAGCCCCGGTACCTGTGCCGCACCACGCTGACCCCAGCCGAGGACGCGCAGGTGGCCGCGTACCTCGATGAGCGGCTGGCCGCGAAGACGTCTGCGCAGCCGTCGCCACCCAGCGCGAACAGCCAGTAGCGTACTGCTGGCCTAGAAACCGCCGAGCACTCCGGCGGCGTGGCTGGCGGGCATGGAGTGTGTGATGCAGCTGCGGTCCAGGAGCTAGTGCAGCAGGTAACCGGTGGGCTCGGCGAGATAGCCGGGCGGCTGAGCGTCATGCAGGCGCAGCGCGCTTTGACGGTAGGTGCTCGGTGCGATGGTCAACGTGGTTCCGGCGAAGGGCACGAAGATCACCCGGTGGACGTGACCGGCCAGGACCCGGGCGACGTGTCGGTGCCGCGAGATGACTTCGGCCAGGGCAGCCCCATCGTCGAGGCGCATGCCGTCGAGAAACGGGATACCTATCGGTACCGGAGGATGGTGCAGGCAGACGAACGCGGGCACGTCGGCCCGGCGGGCCAGGGTGCCGTCAAGCCAGGCAAGCTGTTCGTCGCCGAGCAGCCCCGCCGGGCTGCCGGAGCGACGCGAGTCGAGCACGATGATGGACGCTGCGGGGTAGTCGACGCGGTATCTGGTCGCGGCGGTGCCACCAAGAAACGGCGAGCCGCCGAAGGTGGTCAGCAGGGCCTCAGGGTCGTCGTGGTTGCCGGCCGCCAGGTGGATCGGTATGGGAAAGCCTTCGGTGAGCGTACGAAGATCCGGGTAGGCGCCGGGGTGCCCGTACTCGCACAAGTCACCGGTGATGACCACGCAATCCGGTCGCGGTTGCAGGACAAGGATCCGCGCCAATACGTGATGCAGGTTGGCAGCCGGCTCGCCCGCCAGCGGGCCTGTGCGAATATGAGGGTCGCTCAGATGAGCGATGAACATGGCCGCTCCCTTCCACCTGGCAGCCTTTTCGCCGTCGCGACTCGCTGGAACGATGACGTCATGGTGCAGCCGTCATCGCCGGTGGGGTGCGAGAGGAGCCGCAATGATCGATCTGTCGGCGGATCCGCCGCCACACAACTCGGAGCCTCTGCGGATGCCACGGCGGCAGTTGCTGCTCTCCGCCCTTTGCGGACTCGTCGGAGGCGCTGGCGGCGCCTGGACGATCGTGTCGCTCGCCGGACCCACTGCACGGAACCAGGCCGCCGACAGCATCGCAGCGGTCGAGCCGGCCGACGGGTCCGGGACGTTCGTCGACCTGGCAACGGTCGGGCCGACCGTGACTGTGTCCATCGGACGGTCCGGGCGGTACGCCGTCACCGTCGGCGCCACCATCGCCTACGGCTCGTCGGACGACGGCGTGCTGTCACAGGGAGGAGCCATGTCGTTCGAGGCGACCGGCGCCAACCAGATTCCGCCGAGCCTCGACCGCGCGGCCAGGTCGTTTCTGTCGCTCAGCGGCATCGACGTCCCGTTCAGCGTGACGCAACCCTTTGCCTCCACGACCGTTCTCGCCGATCTCCAGCCGGGTCGGACGACGTTCACGGCGAAGTATCGCGCCGAGGGCGGCTCGCCCGTGCCGGTATTCTTCAGCGACAGAACCATCCTCGTCACGCCGCTTGCCTCATGAATGCTATGACTCGGTAGCCTCGGTTCGTCCGACGCGGTGCGACAGGAAGGGACCGAGCAGTTCCCGGACCCGCTCTTCAGTGGCGGTCACATCCGCACCCGCCTCAATCATTCGGCTGGCGGTGTAGACCACCGAGCTGATCAGGGCTGCCGTGCTGGTCGGATCGGGAAGTTGCAGTTCGGTGAGCGCAGCCACCAGCGGGGTGCTCATCTGCTCGTGCATTCGACGGGAGCTGGCGTTGACCTCATCGCCGGGCACCGACTCGATCAGCGCGGCGGCGAGGGCGTGCTCCCCTTCGGCGACCAGGCGCAGGTTCGTCGCCACGTACGCGAGCACCCGCTCGCCGGGAGTGCCGGCCTCGGCCATCGCCTCGGTGACCTGGCGCGACCAGTTCGGCAGCACCTCCCGTACCAGCTCCAGCAGCAGGTCGTCGCGGGAGCGGAAGTACTCGTAGATCGACGAACGGGGCAGGCCCGCGCGGGACGCCACCGCGGCGAGGGTGGGGGCGTGTCCGGGTTCCTCGGCCAGCAGGGTACGGGCGGCGGCGAGGAGGGCCCGGCGCCGTTCGGCCCGGTGTTGCGCGACCGTCGGCGCGTTGATGCGCGGCACGGGCCCTCCCTCGCGTCCGTCAGCCGGCGGACAGCCGTCCGTCGATCATCTCCACCACCCGGTCGCAGTGTTCCAGGACGTCCTGGTCGTGGGTCACCATCACGGTAGCGACCGCCGACTGCTTCGTCTCCTTGGCCAGCAGTCGCACCACCTCGTGGCTGCGGGCCCGGTCCAGCGCGGCGGTCGGTTCGTCGACCAGCAGGAGCAGCGGGCGCCCCACCAGGGCGCGGGCGATGCCGACCCGCTGCCGTTCGCCGCCGGAGAGCTGGTGCGGCCGCCGGTCGGCCTTGTGCGCCATCCCGACGTCGGCGAGCAACTGCGTCGGGGTGCGGTCGTCGATCCGCCGGCGGCTCAGCTTGGTGACCAGCCGGAGCTGGTCCACCGCGGTGAGCGCCGGCAGCAGGTTCCCGCTCTGGAACACGAACCCGACGTGATCCCGGCGGTAGGCCGCCCGATCCTTGGCGCTCATCGCGGCGACGTCGCGGCCGTCAATGGTGACGGTTCCCTCGTCGGGGGTGGTCAGCACGCCGGCGACGGCCAGCAGGCTGGACTTGCCCGCGCCCGAGGGGCCGACGACGGCGACCAACTCGCCCGGATCGACCGTCAGGTGGACGCCGTCGAGGGCGGTGACCGTCGCGTCGCCGTCCCCCAGGCGCAGGGTCACGCCGGCCAGGACGAGGCCCTTACGGTCGGTGGTGTTCATCGCTGTTCTCCCAGGGCGGCGAGCGGGTCGATGGTCGTGACGCGGACGATGGCTGCGGACGCACCCAGGAGACCGAGCAGCACCAGCAGCAGTGCGGCGATGGTGACGGCGGGCGCTTCGAGGGCGAACGGCACCCCGCTGCCGCCCATCAGGCCGCCGAGACCGACGCCGACCGCCACGCCTGCGGTGATCGCCGCCGTCAGGATGACCAGCGCCTGTACGAGTCCGTCCCGCAGCAGGTAAGGCTTGGCGGCGCCCATCGCGCGCAGTACCGCGAGCTCGTGCCGGCGGTTGATCGTCCAGACCGTGAAGAACGCGCCGACGACGAGCGCCGAGATGGCGTACAGGAAGACCTGGATGAGGGTCAACGTGGTGGTTTCGGCGGTGTAGCCCGGCGAGGCACCGTACGACTCCTGCTTGCTGACGGTCGACGTGCCGGCGGCGGCGTCGCCGGCGGTGAGGTCGACGGTGTCGTCCGCCTGGATCGCGATCGCCGTTGCGCGATCGGCCGCCGACGCGGGAAGGTCCTGGCCGGGACCGACGCCCGCATGCAGCCGTCGCCAGGTGTCCAGTGGCAGGTACGCCACATCGACGTGACCGTAGGTGTGCTGGTCCGCGGTGGCGCCCACCACGGTCAGCACCGTGCCGATCCGGTCCACGGTCACCGTGTCCCCGACGCGCAGCCCGGCATCGAGGGCGGTCCGTGACACCAGGATGCCGTCCGGTGCGCCCAGACCGGTTCCCTCGACAGCCGTGGGGGCGAGAAAGGAGCCCGGCTCCACGCCGAAGAGAGCCAGGTCGACGGGCACGTCGCGGCTGCTACGGGTGTTGACCAGCAGGTTGCCGAACGGCTCCGCCTCCCGTACGCCGGGCTGCTGACGCCACCGGTCGACCTGCTGGCCATCCACCACGCTGCGCGAGAAGGCAGAGTCGATCTTGGTCTCCCCATCGAAGGCGAAGGCGGTGACCGGGAGTCGCTGCAATCCGGACACACCGTCGTTGACCAAGCCGGACGACAGCCCCGACAGCAGCACCATCAGCACCGCGATCAGGGCAACCACGCTGCCCATCAGGGTGAATCGCCAGCGCGCGAAGCGGAGCTCGCGCAACGCCAGGAACATAAGTCCTCCTCGAGAGACATCCCCCGCGATTTTTCCGACGGAATGTCGGCAACTTTATCGACAGCATGTCGGCAAAATTGCGTGACTCTCGGTGAACTTGGTCACCGGCGGCGAACGCGGCGCGAGCAGCCGGCACCGCGGGTCAGGTGTGGCTGCGGGTGCGGGCAGGGTTCGGGCGGACCATGAACATCACGGCGACCAGGGCGAGCGTCGCCCAGGCTGGCACCCAGAGAGGTCGCTGCTGCGCCAGGGTGCCAATGCCGCCGCCGACGGCATACCCGACGAGCGTCAGCAGGCCGAGCAGCGAGGCCCGGCGAGCCTTGGTCCGGTCCACGCCCGGGCCGGCGAGCCAACTGACGATCCGTTCGCCGGTCTTCGCCACCGTGCCCGACTGGTACGTGATGGTGGTGGCGACCCCGGCGGTGCGCACGAACAGCGTGGCCAGGCAACCCATGGCGAATCCGCCGAGCGCCGACAGCGCGATCCGCGCCTGCGGCCCGTGCCGGCCGTACTGGAGCAGGACGTTGAGGACGGCCCACACCGACGTGGCGATCACGGTGGCGACGAGAACTCGGACGGGCGCAGACCATCGGCTCCGCGTCGCGCGCAGCCGAGTGACCACACCCGCTCCGGCGGCGAATGCCACCAGCGACGCCGCCGCTGCCGGCCAGGTGGGATGCCGGCCGGCCGGGCCGATGCCGAGAAAGACGACGTTGCTGGACTGGTTGGCGACGAAGGCGCCGTAGCTGAGGTAGGCGAAGGCGTCGACGAAGCCGGCGATTCCAGTGGTCAAGGCCAGGACCAGGAACGGTAGACGGAACTCGCGGCGCGAATCGTCCAGGCCGGTCCACCCCGACCGCTGCCCGGGCTGTGGGGGTTCAGAGCTGACCATCGGGTTCTCCACGGCTCCGGATGTGCGGTCAGGCAGATCCGTCAGGTCTTCACACCGATCCGAATGCGACCATTCCAGCAACTTAGCGGCTTTTCGGCGGAAAATGCTCGTTCTCTCGTCAAGAAGGACACGACTGGCCGCTATCTGAATCCACCTCGTCTTTCTGTTCTGAATCGAGCCGGAGTAGCTGCCCGCCTGGTTAGCCTCGCTGTGACGGGTCCGACCCGCAACGCCACGGCCTGAGGCCGGATGTCGGGAAGCGTTGACCAAAGGTGGGTTCTGTTGCCCGATACGTCGTTGACCAACCGTCCCAAGATGCACACCGGCGGCTCGGCGCCGATGACCGCCGTCGAGCGCTGCGTGCTCCGCGCGGTCGCGGTCGCCGACGCCCCGTGCGAACTGTGGTTCCTCGAACAGATGGTCGTCCGGTCAGGTATGGCACCGGGTCAGCCCGTCGACGCGACGGTGGAGGAGCTGGTTGCCCGGGATGTCCTGGTCGACACGCCCGCCGGTCTGCGACTGTCCTCGCCTCAACTCCGCGACGGCATACTGGGCTCCGTTCCGTTGTCGTTGCGCCGGGCCCTGCACGAAACGGCGGCGATGGTGCTGGCCGTGGCAGGCCACTCGACCCAGGCCGCCAGTCAGATGCTCCAGGCGATGCCGGTGGTGAGCCACGCCGCCCGGGTGGTGGTCGCCCGGTTGGTGACCGACCCGGCGGTGAGCCCGGCGCTCGCGGCGGACCTGCTGCTCTCGGACGGGGCACCGCATGAGCCGGGTGCCCGCCTGGACTGGCTCATCGCCACCGCCGACAACCTCTTCCTGGCCGGGCGGCTCACCGAGGCGTTGGCCCTGCTGCACGACAGGTGGCGTCCGACCGGTACGGGCCACGCCAGCGGGCTTTCCTGCTCGGCCGGATGGGCGCCTACTACGCGTCCCAACGCCCCTCTCTGTCCATGGCCTATCTCAACCGAGCACTGGTACAGCACGCGGACGTCGCCGGCCGAAGTTGGGTCCTGACGATGCTGGCGTCGGTGGCGGCCAGATTCGGCCATCCGGACACCGACCAGCTGCTGGCCGAGGCGGAGCGGGCACACGCCGCCGCACCGGCCCCCGGCGGTGACCTCCAGTTGGCCATGGCCTGCGCGGCCAGCGCCTCGGGCGCCGGACATGTGTCGCGTGCCGGGCGGATCCTGCGGGAGGTCGACGCCGGCGAACCCGCGGCTCGGACCCAGGCGGTCTTCCTGCGCGTCGACCGGATCGCCAACCAGCTTTCGCTGGGCCAGTTCGCCGACGCGCGGACGGCCCTCACCACGGTCACCACGGAGATCGAGACCCTCGGTGTGGTGGCACAGCCGTTGCTCACCGCGTTGGACTGCGTTGCCCACCTCGCGGTGGGTGAGTTCTCCGAAGCGGAGGCGCTCGCCCGACTGGCGCTCAAGGGGTCAGGTGACGCGCTGCCGGACGAGGCGCGAGTCAGTTTGCTCGCCACGGTGGTGGAGGTCCTCCTGCGCCGGGGCGAGCTGGCCGTGGCCCGCGCGCTGCTGACCTCGGAGAAGCCCGCGCTGGACTGGCCGGACAACATGCAGTGGTTCCGGCTGGGCTGCGCCGTCGCCGGCGACCCCGAACCGGACCGGCATGCCGCGCTGATTCGGGCCACCATCGACATGACCGACCGGTCGTTGGCTCAGCTGCTCCTGGTGCCGCACCACGGGCCACGACTGGTCCGCGCCGCATTGCTGCTGGGTGACAAGCCGCGGGCGGAGATGCTTGCCAGCGGACTGAAGCGGGTTGCGGGGAAGACGAACATTCGGCTCTGGCGAGGGGTCGCCCACCATGTGGATGGCCTCGTGACCGGTGATCCCGCCGCGTTGCGAACAGCGGTGGCCCGGCTGCGTACCACCTCCGCGCGCCCGGCACTGGCCGACGCGTTGTTCGACCTGGCGAGGTCACCCCGCCTGCCGGCGCGGGAGGCGCTCACCGCCTTGGAGAAGTGCGGCGCGCTCTACGTACGCCTCGGCGCGAACGGCGATGAGGACCGGGCCCGTCAGATCAGCCGCGAGATCAGCGACAGCGGCCGAAGCCGCGCCCAACCGACGCGTAACGGCGTCGAGGCGCTGACCCCCGCCGAGGCCCGGGTGGCCGAACTGCTGGCCCGCGGTGCGACGAAACAGCAGGCGGCGCGCGATCTCTTCATTTCATTCCACACCGTGGACACCCATCTGCGCGCGATCTACACCAAACTCGGTGTCCGGAGCCGGGTGGCGCTGGCACTGGTCTGGGACGCCCGTAAAAAGGATGCTACGACCGAATGAATTCGGTCGTAGCATTCGCGTACGAGCGCAGAACGGAGCGGTTTCAGTGCCGCTGCACCGCGTGCTTCTCCTTCGGCATCACCTCGATCAGCTCACGAGGCATGTTGAGGGTGGCGGCGACCACCTCCGGCGGAATGTTCGCGAGCCACTGCATGAGCGACATGTCCTCGAACTTCGCGGTACGGAACAGTTCCAGGTAGACGAACGGCTCGTCGCCGATGTTCTCCACGTAGTGGCCCATGGAAATCGGCACGTAGCCGACGTCGCCGGTCTCCAGGTTGAAGGTCCGGGCCGTGGCGTGATTCGCGAAGACGCCCATCCGGCCGCGACCCGAGAGAATGTACTGCATCTCGGCTCCGTTGGGGTGCCAGTGCAGCTCACGCATCGCGCCCGGTTCGAGCTCCACCATCGCGACCGTGGTCGTGGTCGCCGCGGCGAAGTTGGTCGAGTCGGCGATTCGTACGCTGCCGCCCTCGAATCGCTCGGGCGTCTGGGCGAGGAGTTGGTGTTTGAACGTCCGTGGCACGTCACCGGTGGGGCTGAAGACCCGGTCCTCGGCGAGCGGGGGCGGAATCTCCCCCGGGAAGATGTACTTCTCGCGCTCCGGCAGGTTGCGCATCTGCTCCATCGTCCAGCCGAAGTTCTTGGCGATCACTTCCTTGGGCACGTGGGCGAAGAAGTCGGTCACCTGGAAGGTCGCGTCCTCGGAGTAGCAGCCGTCGTCGAACACCAGAAGGAACTCGACGCCTTCCTCGAACGCCTGGATGTGGTGCGGGATACCGGCCGGGAAGTACCAGAGGTCCCCTTCCTTGACATCCTCCAGGAAGTTGCGCCCCTCCTGGTCCACCGCGGCGATCCGGGCACTGCCCTTGAGTATGAACGCCCACTCGGACTGGATGTGCCAGTGCAGTTCCCGGTAGGCCCCCGGGTCGAGCTTCATGTCGATGATCGCCAGATCATGGGCGATCGGCAGGAGGCGGTTCGTGACCTCCCGGGTCCAGCCGCCGCTCTCATGGCGGGTGTGGGACAGCGAGAACGGAAACACCAGGTTCGGCAGCAGGCCATGATCCGTGGAAGGCGGATTGACCAGATCGGGGTGCGCCCGGTCGATCGCAGCGTTTCGCGGAAGGGTGCCGATCATCGAGCCGTCGCCGTTCGACGACATCGGCCGGTCAGCGGATCTGGGCATGGCGGACAGCCTTTCTGGCGGCGGGCACCGGAGCGGCGACCCGGGACGGAAGGAACAGATCGCGGACGTGCCCAGTGCCTTGGGCCGCGACTGCGAGCGGGATCGCGACACAGATGAAGATTGGTGCCACGATGCTCCAGATGGGAGCGTCAATGGTGATTCCGGCGGCGGCCAGAACCGCGAACGAATAGAACTTGATGCGAATTCTGGCCATTGGGGCCAGGTGCATGGCACCCTCCTTCGTCGTCGATGGCGTATCGCCGGCGCCACACGGTGGTCGCCGCGGCGTTGGTCATAACCGCGATCCTGGCGAACCTGCGCCCGCCGGGGAATCACGCGATCGCGCCATTCCACCGAAGCGATGGCAGCGGGTTTGTCGTGCGCGATTCCGGGGTAGAGCGCCGAATGCCTAACTCCCACCACGAATCTGGACGATCGGCCCAGGTTGCACCGAGTCGTTGGCGATTGAGTGAAGTGGACTTCCACGCCCCATTGTTCGCCTTGGTGTTGGGCACTGGCCTGGCCGGCGTGGTCGATGCCTTCGCATTCCTTCGGTACAAGGTCTTCGTCGGAATTCAAACCGGCAACGTGGTCTTCGTCGGTATGGGTCTGGCCGGTCATCTCCCCGCATGGCCATCCGCGGTGGCGTCGCTTGTCGCCTTTGGCCTTGGTGGTCTACTCGGCGCCGGTATCCGACGGATTCCGGCAATCGGCCCGATCACGCCGCCGGGCATGGAACTGTTCGCCATGCTGGTGCTGCTCGTCGTATGGGGGTTGGTCGACCGGGCACTCGGCTCGGGTCGCGATTCGTTGACCGAGCGCACGGTGCTGACCGCCCTGTGCGCCTTCCCCATCGGCATCCTCGGCGGGCTCATCGTCCGAACCTTCGGCGTGCAGACCGCGACGTCGTACCAGACCGGGACCGTGCTGCGTACCACCCAGGGCCTCGCCGACTGGGTCTTCGGCGGCGGCGACACCGCCGGTGCCCGCAGGCTGGCCATGATCGGGCTGCTCTGCCTGGCCAGTTATGCGGTCGGAGGGTACGTGGGCGCGGCCACGCAGAGCCGCCCCATCTCGACCTTCGTGATCCTGTGGGCGCTGATCGTCGTGATGATCGCACTCACCCTCGGCAAGAAGCCGAAGGGATCGCGAACGTCGCGACGTTGAGGTTTGCGCGCGCGGGCGTACCGTTCCACCCCGCGCCTTGTCCCGGGTGACCGGATGGTCAATCGTCGAGCAGTCCGGCGTGGCCGGCGAGCGCCGCCGCTTCCGCCCGGCTGGAGACGCGCAGCTTGCGCAGCAGCGCGGCGGTCATCCGTTTCACGGTTCGGTCGGAGACGTGCATCTGGTCGGCGATCGCCAGGGTGCTGCGACCGGCGGCGATCGACCGGAGCAGAGTACGTTCCGCGGCGTCGAGGTCGGCAGGCGGAACCCGGCCGGGGCGTAGCAACGTGCGCAGCATCTGCGCAGGCAGCACCGCCCAGCCGTCGAGGACGGCCAGCAGTGGTGGGAGGAGTTCCTCCGGCTCGGCACTCTTGGGCACGAGCGCCTCGGCACCGGCGCGCAGCGCCGCCAAGGGGGATGTCAGATCGTCCGTATCGGCCATCGCCACGACCCGTACCCGGGGTGTGGTCCGCCGGATCGCCCCCACCGCGCGGACCCCTCCCGGAGCCGGCATGTGCAGGTCGACCAGGACCAGATCGGGAAGGCACCGGCTCACCAGCGACGCAGCCGCAGCGGCGTCAACGGTGGAGCCCACCACCCGCGCCCGCCCAGCCGTCGCGGTCGGGAGCAGCAGTTCGAGGCCGCAGACGAAGATCGGATGGTCGTCGACGACGGCCACCCGGAGCGCGGCAGACTGCGGCATGTCTGTTCCTTCCCAGCTACGTCCCAACCATGCATCTCCGTGCCGAATGAGCGGTAGGGGCCGCGGTGGGTGGCGGTTGAGCAGCTGCTCCCCGATCTCCAGGACGGATTGACCCGGCGAGGCCACCAGTTGGCCCGGACGGGTCAGTAACCGGGGTAGCTGTCCTCCGGCCGAGGAGGTTTCTCCCCTGCGGGCCGTGGCTTCCCCGGAGGTGCGCTGTGACCGAACTCGTGCTCCGTCCCCTCGCCGACGCGTTCATGCAGGTGGGCGTATACGTCGCCGTCATGGTGGCGATCTTCGGCTGGTTGCGCTGGCGCTACGGCGAGAAGGCCACCGACGTGTTCACCCGACGGCGCCGGCTCGGCCCGCTGGCCGGGGCGCTGCTGGGCGTCAGTCCCGGCTGCGGCGGCGCCATCGTGCTCATGCCGCTCTACGCCCGGGGGAAGGTCTCCTTCGGTACGGTGGTGGCCGCCCTGACCGCCACCATGGGTGACTCCTCCTGGGTCGTGCTCGCCTGGAACCCCCTGTTCGCCGCCAAGCTCCACGCCCTGCTCTTCGTCGTCGGACTCGTCACCGGATACGTCGTCGACGCACTCGGCATCGACCCGGCCCGGGCGGTCCAGCGGCGGCCCGCGGCGGTCGCGCCCGTGGCACCTGCGGCCGTCCCGGTTTTCGCCGGTCTGCCGGACGGCCCCGAAAAGCGGCGGCTGTTCGCCAAACTGACGCCCCGGATATCCGCGTCGACGACCTTCTGGGGAGTCACCACCCCAGCCTTCGCGGTATCGGTGCCGGTGCTCTTCCAGATGATCGACGTGAACGTGCTGACCCGGGCCTTCGGCGGCGTCGACCCGTACCTCGCGCTCGGCGTTCTCGGTACGGCGATCGCACTGTCGATCTTCGCTGCCGGTCGTGGCCGGCTGGCCGACGACAGTCTGGAGACGGCGCATCCCCAATCGATGGGGGCCACCCTGCGGCACAGCGCCCACGAGGCATCCTTCGTCACCGTCTGGGTCGCCGCGGCCTACCTCGGTTGGCAGCTCGTCACCACCACCACCGGCTTCGACGGCTCCCAACTCGCCCTGACCGGCATCGTCGGCGTCCTGGTGGGCGCCGGGATCGGCCTCATCCCCGGCTGCGCTGTACAGATCGTCTTCACCGGCCTCTACGTCGGCGGTGGGCTGCCGCTGCCGACCCTGGTCGCCAACGCACTCAGCCAGGACGGTGACGCGCTCATCCCGCTCGCCGCCCTGCGCCGGCACTCCGCCGCCCTGGCCACCGTCATCACCACCATCCCGGCGGCAGCCGTCGGCGCGGCTCTACTCGTCCTGCTCTGATCCCCGAATCCGCCAATCGGAGATCGCCGCCAATCTCGTCGCTGCCGCCTGATCGCTGCTTGCTGTTCTTCGTGCGGTACGGCCGCCATCTCGACCGCGAGGTTTGCCTTGGCGACGTCTGCGACTCTGGTCGCGTGAACGACCGCTTTCGCCGGCTGCCCCCGCGGATCGAGCCTCTGTACGAGACACAAGACGTCTCCGCCCCACCGCCGTTGCCCGAGGTGTCGGAGACGATCGGGTTGACGGCCGCTGGCCAGATCGCGGATCTTGAGCGGCTGGCTGGCGCAATCGCTCGCCGTCCCGACCAGCGCGGATCAGCCCCCCTCGTCCACGACCCGGCGCAGCGCGGCTGGCGTCGGCGGGTGCTGGTCGTCGTCTTCGGCGCTCTGGCACTGGGAATGGTCGCCGTGGCGGTGATGACCTGGGTCGGATAACCGGCCCTCGGATGCGGCGCGACAGCCGACCGCACAGCGCGTCAGGCTCGATCGGGAACTTCGGCGTGCCACCCACGGCGATCCCGGACGATTTCGCCGAGCGGGCCGCGCTCTGGCGTACCGTCTCGCGCGGACGCCGCCTGCTCATCCTGCTCGACCACGCGCATACCCCGGAGCAGTTGCGTCTGCTGCTGCCGGCCGGCACCGGCGAACCATGATCGTCACCGGTAGCCGGCGCATCCCCGACCTGCCGGTCACCCAGTGGGTCTCCCTGCCGGCCTTCACACCGGAGGAATCCGTCGAGCTTTTCCGCCGGGTCGCCGGCCGGGAACGAGTCGACGCCGCCCTGCGATTCGCCGACGCCTGCTCCCACCTGCCGCTGGCGGTACGCCTCCGTGCAGCTCGCGGGCTCTCTTGACGTCCGGTCCGGCCTTCGCCTGGTCGATGACGTCGCCCGACTCCACCGAACCCGGGGAACATCCGTCTCTACCAGGTCCGGGGCGGTTCACCGGCTTGAAATTGTCGTGGCCAATGCGGGCGCTTCGTTCGCGAACACGGGCACTTGTGTCCATCAATTAGTTTATGTGCATGTCTGACGAGTCCGAGGGACTGGCCGACGGTGCGTTCCCGCTGACGACGTGGGAGCGGATCATCGCGACGGCGACTGGCGGTGCGCTTCTCACCGTCGGCGTGTTCGCCGTGTTCCTCTCCGTCAACCAGGCCGGCAGCGTGGCTCTGTTGCTCGTCGGCGGGTTGTTCGTGCTGTTCGGGGTCAACGGGATGCCCTTGCTCAGTGCGAAGCTCATGGAGTTCGAGTTCCGAATGGCGGCGCGGTTGCGTCGGGCGGTCCGCGACCTCGCTGCCCACCTGCCGGACAACGAGGCGAGGCTGGTGCTGTCGACGATCGAGGAAGCGAGCCCGAAGAAGTACGCCGAGCCGTTGGTGACCCTGATCGACGTGCTGCTGTTCGAAGCGCGCGTGCGGGACGCAGCGATGCTGACCGGCGAGCAACTGACCCCTCGGGAAGATCCGGGAACCGGCGACCCGCTGTTGCACGTCGTGCTCTCCGGCGACGTACGAGTCGGCGTCTTCGCGATGTTCGCGCCGACCGAGCACGGCTTACTCACGCCGGAGTTCACCGAGGTATTTCTGGCCCGGTTGCCGGCCGCCGGTATGCAGGGCGTTCTGTTGATTACGTGCGTCCCGGACGGCGGCGACCTAGCCACACTCGCGGAGCGGATCCCGGTCCCGGCGGTGGTCGTGCGCACTGGACCGACCGGACAGATACCGCCCCTCGGGCCGTTCCTCGACCAGTTCCGCTCGCCGGGTCCGCCGCAACGCTGAGGCCGTAAGCCCGTCCTCGTGCCAGACAGGCTGCGGGCAAGCCGGCGATCCGGGGGATGCCGCCCGTCAAGCCGCGCGGAGCTGACCGGTGTGCTACGACGATCGAAACGCGGCAGCCGCCCGCTCCGACCGCCAGCGCTCCGCCGGCTCCCGGCGGGCATGGTTCGGGGTAGATCTTCTCAGCCCGTGACAACGTTTCAGCAATGCTGCTGCGTGGTGGCTAGTGTGAGCATGGACAGCGAACCATCTACCGTCGGCCCGGCGTCCGTGGTGCCCGCGGTGGTTGACGAGCCGGATGCCGCCCGCCTCCGCGTCGGGGCAACGGGCACGCGTGACCAGGAGTTCCTTGAGTTTGTGGCCGCGTCCGGTCGCTACCTGCTACGCACTGCTGTGCTGCTGTGCGGTGACCCGGTCCGGGCCGAGGAACTGGTCCAGGCCACCTACGAGCGCACGTATCGGTCCTGGCGCGTGGTGCGCGACGGCGACCCACAGGCCTACGCGCGCCGTGTGCTGGTCAACCTTCGCATCGACGGGTGGCGGCGCACGCGTCGCGAGGTCCTCGTCGACCCAGTCAGGCTGCCCGATCGGCCCGGGCCCGACCACACGCGCACCGTCCTCGCCCGCAACGCCGTAGTCCAAGCTCTGGCCCGGCTGCCGCTGGCACAGCGGCGGGTCGTGGTGCTGCGACACCTGCTCGACCTTACCGAGACCGAGGTTGCACACGAACTGGAGATCTCGGTCGGCACCGTCAAGTCCCACCACGCGCGGGGCATCGCGCGACTGCGCGAGATCTTCGCGGAAGGGGATCTGCAATGAGCGCCCAGCTACACGACGACGATGACATCGTTGCCCGCCTGCGGGCCGACGCCCCGGGCTACCCGGAGACCGGTCCCGATGCCGGGCGTACCCTCGCCGCTGCCCGACGAGCGCTGCGCCGCAGCCGAGGCCGGCGGGCGCTTGGCGGCATGGCCACGGTCGTGGCCGCCCTCGTCGGACTCACAGCGATCGGCCCGATCGATCTGCCCGGCATCGGCACGTTCGCCACGCCTTTCGGATACGACACCAATTCGCTCCCGAACCAAGGCAACCCACCCGTGTACCCGCGCGAGCGGATGCTCCAAGACGTCGCGGCCTTAGAGCTTCAGGTACTGCCGGTGGCCGAGCAACTGGGGCTCACGTCGTACCTCGATGAGGGAGCGGCATGGGGTCATCCGGCGTGTCGCGTGTTCACCTGGTCACACGGAGCGTTCCGGGACCGCGACTCCGATTGCGCGAACCCCGACGACCCCGAGCTGCCGTTTGACACCGAGAGCGATGCGGCGTTCACCCGGGTATCTGACGCGATCGAGAACTCGGGCGTGAACATTTACCGGATCGAGAAGGGCGGCTGGGGCCCCGGCACATCGTTCCACCTCCGCGACGGCTCCTGGAAGTGGAACTGGTACTACTCCTACGTTCCCGGCACCCCGCCCGACGCCCCAGCAGAGGAGCAGACCGAGACAAGTCTGGGCGTCAGGCTGCAGGTCCACGTCAGCGGCGACTGGTGGTTCACCGTGGAGCCCGACGACTGACACGGCGACTTTGACCGGCGGTCCTTGCGCCCGTAGTCATCCGACGGCACGCGCATGATCTGCCGGTCCTCGTCGTAGCCGTACGCGACCGGCAGCGGATGGCGTAGCTTCACCCCCGATGGGCTACGGCGAGCTTCGCCCCGTGCAACCGGCCCAGCAGGAAAGGCAGCTCGATCTCCCACATCTGGCCCTTGAGCCCGAGCAGGATCCGGTCGTTGCCGTCGGCCAGGTCGTACACGCCATCGGTGCCGATCAGCAGCGTGCCGGTCGAGGCCGCCGGCCACCACCCAGGGCCCCGGCAAAGTCGTGAGGCTGTCCGGCTTGATGTGGTTGGTGTAGACGCGCCCGTGCTGGTGGTAGCAGGGCGGGCATGACCGGTTCAGATGATCATCGAGGTTCCTACGCCTTATTGATCGTCCGAAGTGAGTCATGCCCGCCCTGCCATCATCGCTGATCTCGTCTTTGTCTGGCGCGCCGGATGTCACCGTGCCCGAACCGCTGCTGGGCTGCCTGCGGCGCTGGCGGGTCTGCCGGATCCTCGCGCTCGCCGTGGTGTGCGGCACCGGTTGGCGGTCGTGGTCACCGCGGCCGTGTGTGCGGTGGTGGCCGGCTATCGCTCGTACACCGCGATCGCCGAGTGGATCGCCGACGTCCCGGATGCCACCGCGTTGGCGTTGGGTATCGTCCCGGACCGGCGTCCGTCAGAGGCGATGGTCCGTCGGTTGTTGCAGGCCCTGGATGCGGACCTGCTCACCGCGGCCGTCAGCGGCTGGCTCGCCACCCGGGCCATGAGCAGGACGCCGGCCGAGCGGCGGGCGATCGCCGTGGACGGCAAGACACTGCGCGGCTCCCGCACCTCCGGCACCACCGCCGCGCCTGTCCTCGCCGCGTGCGACCAGGCCACCGGCGTGGTCCTGGCCAGCACCGACGTGGACGGCAAGACCAACGAAATCACCCGCTTCACCCCGCTGCTCGACCAGATCAGCGACCTCCGCGACACCGTCATCACCGCCGACGCCCTGCACTGCCAACGCGACCACGTCGCCTACCTCGCCGAACGCGGCGCCCACTGGATCCTGACCGTCAAGGCCAACCAGCCCAACCTGCACGCCCAACTCGCCGGCCTGCCCTGGCAGGCCGTCCCAGAAGCGGCCCGCGACACCGACCGCGGCCACGGCCGCCGCGAGATCCGCACCCTCCAGATTCTGACGATCTCCACCGGGATCGACTTCCCCCACGCGGCCCAGGCATTGCGGATCCGCCGCCGCAGACGCCGCCTCGACCAGCCGAAACGCTTCACCACCGAGACCGTCTACGCCATCACCGACCTGCGCGTCCACGAAGCCAAACCGGCTCTAGGGACTGTACAAATAACGGCTGATTGACCGATCAAGGGAGAGACGCCAGATGACGACCGAGGCCACCGTGGGACAGCCGGCCGTGGAGCCGGTGG
>NZ_JBFBAO010000123.1:0-16702 GCF_040682255.1 Micromonospora sp. NPDC051296
TTCTCCACCTACGCCACCTGGTGGATCCGCCAGGCCATCACCCGCGCCATGGCCGACCAGGCCCGCACCATCCGCATCCCGGTGCACATGGTCGAAGTGATCAACAAGCTGGGTCGGATCCAGCGCGAGCTGCTCCAGGACCTGGGCCGCGAGCCCACCCCGGAGGAGCTGGCCAAGGAGATGGACATCACACCGGAGAAGGTGCTGGAGATCCAGCAGTACGCCCGGGAGCCCATCTCGCTCGACCAGACCATCGGTGACGAGGGCGACAGTCAGCTCGGCGACTTCATCGAGGACTCCGAGGCCGTCGTGGCGGTCGACGCGGTCTCCTTCTCGCTGCTGCAGGACCAGCTTCAGCAGGTGCTCCAGACGTTGTCCGAGCGTGAGGCGGGCGTGGTACGCCTGCGGTTCGGCCTGACCGACGGCCAACCGCGCACCCTGGACGAGATCGGTCAGGTCTACGGCGTGACCCGCGAGCGCATCCGGCAGATCGAGTCCAAGACGATGTCCAAGCTGCGGCATCCGTCGCGTTCCCAGGTGCTCCGCGACTACCTCGACTGATCAGCGCCCGTCAACCGATCGTGTCGTTTTGACCACCTGGCGTGCAACGCCAGATGGTGATCGAGCGGTTGCACGAATGTGATCGTTGACGTGGCACCCTGGGTGCACGGCACACTGTCCGTGCCATGTGTGACCTCGGTCCCCCGCGGGCACACAGGGAAGGCGAGGCCCGACAAGGGTGTTGCACGATAGGTGACCAAGACCGAAGAGAGTGTTCATCGGTGACGACCAGAGGAGGAAGGCGATGACCCCGACCCTCACGCCGCCGCCCGAGACGGTGAGCCCCCCGGCCGCCGATGAACGGTGCGACCGCTGCAATGCCGCCGGCAAGCTCCGGATCACCCTCGCGGGTGGCAGTGAGCTGGTGTTCTGTGGGCACCACGCCAACAAGTACGCCGAGGATCTCGTGAAGATCACCGTGCGGTACGCGACGGACCCGGAGTTCACCTGGCGCGGCGCCGACCTGATGGCGAACTGAGACCCACAACCCGACCCAGCCGGCCGGAGACATCCTGAGGATGTCTCCGGCCGGCTTTTGCGTACTCCCCACCCACCTTGGGTTGATCAAGGATTTTGCGTCGCGACACGCCGGTGAGCGGGACGCCGCCTGATCAACGCGGCAGGGGTGGGAATGGGGTTAGAGGGTCTGGACGGTGGCTATGCGTTCTTCGAGTTGTTCGATGGTGGCTTGGGCGCTGGGGGGACCGCCGCAGAGGCGGCGCAGCTCGGCGTGGATCTTGCCGTGGGGCTGGCCGGTGCGGTGGTGCTGGGCCGCCACCAGGGCGTTGAGCTGGCGCCGGAGCGCCACCCGACGCTGAGCGGCGTTCATCGGTGCCGGTGGGGCCGCCGGTGCCGCCGATTCGGATGTCCGGTCGCTGGCCCGACGCCGCCGCGCGGCCAACTGCTCGGCCTGCCGCTTGGACAGCAGCGCGGCCACCTGCTCGGAGGTGAGCAGCCCCGGCAGGCCGAGGTACTCCTCCTCCTCGGGCGTGCCGGCCTGGGCGGCCGTGCCGAAGGAGGCACCGTCGAAGATCACCTGGTCCAGTTCGGCGGTGGCGGAGAGCGCGGCAAAACGCTTCTCCAGCTCGCCGCTGGCCTGGTCGTCGCGCTGGGCCCGCTCCAGCAGGTCGTCGTCGAAGCCCTCCCGGTCGGACGGCTTGCCGAGCACGTGGTCCCGCTCGGTCTCCATCTCGCTGGCCAGCCCGAGCAGGTGCGGCACGCTGGGCAGGAAGACCGATGCGGTCTCCCCCGGCTGGCGGGCCCGGACGAACCGGCCGATCGCCTGCGCGAAGTACAGCGGCGTACTGGCGCTGGTGGCGTAGACGCCGACGGCCAGTCGGGGGATGTCGACGCCCTCGGACACCATTCGCACCGCGACCAGCCATCGCTGCTCGGACGCCGCGAACGTCGCGATCCGGGCCGAGGCCCCCGCGTCGTCGGAGAGCACCACGGCCGCCTTCTCCCCCGTCACCTGCTCGATGAGCTTGGCGTACGAGCGGGCCGTCTGCTGGTCGGTGGCAATGACCAGGCCACCCGCGTCGGGCATGCCCGCCGCCCGCAGCACGGTCAGCCGGGCGTCGGCGGCCCGCAGCACCTGCGGCATCCAGTCGCCGGCCGGGTCCAGGGCGGTACGCCAGGCCTGGGCGACGAGGTCCTGCGTCATCGGCTCGCCCAGCCGGGCCGCCAACTCCTCCCCGGCGTTGGTACGCCACCGCGTCTCCCCCGAGTACGCCAGGAACAGCACCGGCCGCACCACGCCGTCGCGCAGCGCGTCGGCGTACCCGTACACCGAGTCGGCCCGGGAGCGCAGCAGTCCGTCACCGCCCCGCTCGTAGCTGACGAACGGGATGGGGTTGTCGTCGGAGCGGAACGGGGTGCCGGTCAGCATCAACCGGCGTACCGCGGGCTCGAAGGCCGCCTTCACCCCGTCGCCCCAGGTGCGGGAGTCGCCAGCGTGGTGGATCTCGTCCAGGATGACCAGCGTGCGCCGGGTCATGGTCCGCCGCCGGTGTACCTGCGGCGCCATCCCGACCTGGGCGTAGGTGACCACGGCACCGTGGAAGTCCGCCGAGGAGTGCAGGTCGGCGTTGCGGAACGCGGCGTCGAGCTGGATGCCGACCCGGGCCGCCGAGTCCGCCCACTGGGCCTTCAGGTGCTCGGTCGGCGCGACCACGGTGACCGCCTCGACGGTGCCGTCGGCGAGCAGCTCGGCGGCGATCCGGAGGGCGAAGGTGGTCTTGCCGGCGCCGGGCGTGGCGACCGCGGTGAAGTCCTCGCCACGGCGGCGCAGGTACTCCACCAGAGCCTTGCGCTGCCAGGCACGTAGGGGCGGAAACGTCTCGAGCGCCGGCATCCGGGCTGCCACGCGTTGGCTCCTCTCCGACCGCACGATGTCCCGACCGCACGTTGTCCCGACTGGCGGACCCGGGCCGGGGGGCACGGTAGCCGCCCCACGAAAACGCCTCCGCGCAGAAAGCCGCGAAGGCCGACTCAGCATAACCAGGACCCGCCGTGGCGCCCACGCGACGCCACACGAGTCAGGCGGTGCCCTTCACCACTGACGCCCTTCGCAACCTGAGCCGCGCGGCACCCCGCCTGCCGGCCCGACGGACCGCACGGGAAGGTGCGAAGGGTTCACTCCGGTGGCGGGCCGGGCGTGCCGGTGCGTGGCGGGCGCAGCGTGGCCACCGGGGCCGACCAGCGCCGACGCAGCGCCACCAGGCGTCCGCCGAAGATCAGCACCGCCGCGGCGGTCAGCGGGATCGGCCCGGTCTGCCCCAGGCCGTACAGGACCGCGACCACGATCGAGCCGGCGAGCGCCGCGACGGCGTAGATCTCCCGCCGTAGCACCACCGGTATCTCGCCGGTGAGCAGGTCGCGGACGAGCCCGCCACCGATCGCGGTGAGCATGCCGATCAGACAGGCGCCGACCGCCGGCACCTGGGCATCCAGGGCCTTGAGGGTGCCGGTGACGGTGAACAGGCCGAGCCCGGCCGCGTCCAGCACCAGCACGGTGGTGCGCAGCCGGGCCAGTTGCGGGTGCAGCCAGAAGATCGCCCCGGCGGTCACGGCGGCGGTGGTCGCGTAACGCCAGTCGGCGAAGGCCAGCGGCGGAACCTTGCCGATCACCAGGTCTCGGACGATCCCGCCACCGAGGGCGGCGACGAAGCCGACGAAGACGACGCCGAACAGGTCGAGCCGCTTGGCCACCGCCGCGGAGGCCCCCGAGGCGGCGAACACCGCGACCCCGGCCAGGTCGGCCAGGAGCAGGGCGGTGGAGGTGGTCACCGCCGCAGGCTACGCCGCAGGCGCGGGATCACTCGCGGTACGAGTCGTAGATCTCCTTGCACTTCGGGCAGACCGGCGAACCCGGTTTGGGCGACTTGGTGACCGGAAATGTCTCTCCGCACAGCGCCACGACGAAGGTGCCCATGACGGCACTTTCGGCAATCTTTTCCTTCCGGACGTAGTGGAACATCTCCGGACCGGTGTCGGCGTCCTTCAGCTCGGGACGCTCGAGGACCTGTGTGCTCACGTCTGCACCTCCAACCGACAAGTTTGGCAGGTCACCCTGGCCTGGTCCACCTGAGGTGAGCCGGGTGGCGAGCGTACGGTGGGCGACTGTGACCGACTTTCACCTTCGCTACGGCACCGAGGTGGCCCGCGCGCTGCGCGAGCACCGTCCGGTGGTCGCCCTGGAGAGCACCATCGTCTCGCATGGCCTGCCCCGGCCGGACAACCTGCGGGTGGCCCGGCAGATCGAGCAGGCGGTCCGCGACGCGGGGGCGGTGCCGGCCACCATCGGCATGGTCGCCGGTGAACTCGTGGTGGGCCTCGACGATGCCGAGCTGACCCGGTTGGCCACCGCGGACGGCGTGACCAAACTCTCCGTACGTGATCTCGCGGTGGCCGCCGCGACCGGCGCGGACGGCGCCACCACCGTGGCCGCGACCAGCGCGGTGGCTGCCGCCGCCGGCATCGGCGTGTTCGCCACCGGCGGCCTGGGCGGGGTGCACCGCGAGGCCGCGCAGACCTTCGACGAGTCAGCCGACCTGGTCACCCTGGCCCGGACCCCGATCGCGGTGGTCTGCGCCGGGGTCAAGTCGATCCTCGACGTGGGCGCGACGCTGGAGCGCCTGGAGACCCTCGGGGTGGCCGTGGTCGGCTACCGCACCCGCCGGTTCCCGGGTTTCTTCATCACCGACGGCGGCTTCGACCTGGACTGGTCGGTCGACTCGCCGGAGCTGGTCGCCGACGCGCTGGCCGCCCGCGAGCAGCACGGCGTGCACCACGGCGGGCTGATCGTCGCCAACCCGCTGCCCGTCGACGAGCAGCTCGACCCGGGCCTGCACGACCGCACGCTCGCCGATGGGCTGGCCCTGCTGGAGCGCGACGGGGTGAGCGGCAAGGCCGTGACGCCGTACCTGCTGGCCCACTTCCACTCCGCCACGCAGGGCGCGAGCCTGGCGGTCAACGTCCGGATCATCCTGCGCAACGCCGACCTCGCCGCCCGGATCGCGGTCGCCGCCGCCAGCCGCCGCGGCGCCGCACCGGCGTGACCGGACGGCGCGAGCGAAGCGAGGCGGCAGCCCGAGGCGGCGCCGGCCGGGTCCTGGTCGTCGGCGATGTGATCACTGATGTGGTGGCGGTGCTGGGCGCTCCGCCGGCAGCCGGTTCGGACACCCCGGCGGCGATCCAGTTCTCCGGGGGCGGGCAGGCCGCCAACACCGCCTCCTGGCTCGCCGCGCAGGGCGTGCCGGTGACCCTGGTCGGCGCGGTCGGTGACGACGCCGCGGGACGGGACCGGACGGCGGAGCTGACCGCCGCCGGGGTCGACTGCGCGGTGGACCGGATCGCCGGCTGCGCCACCGGTACCGTGATCGTGCTGGCCGCCGGCGACGAGCGCACCATGATCACCGAGCGTGGCGCGAACGTGCGGCTGCGCCCCGAACACGTCGACGCGGCGCTGGCCGGCCCGCCGGACGCGACCCACCTGCACCTGTCCGGGTACACCCTGCTGGACGCGGACTCCCGCCCGGCCGGCCTACGCGCGCTGGCCGTCGCCCGCGAGCGTGGCCTGACCATCAGCGTCGACGCCGCCTCGGCGGTGCCGCTGCGCGCGGCCGGGGCGGCGGCGTTCCTGTCCTGGGTCCGCGAGGTCGACCTGCTGCTGGTGAACACCGACGAGGCGACCGTGCTGGCCGGCGGGCTCGATCCGGCGGCCCAGGGGCGGGCGCTGGTCGCCGCGGCCCGGCGGGTGGTGGTCAAGCGGGGTGGTGCCGGCGCGACCTGGGTCGACCGGAACGGCACGGTCGCCGCGTCGCCGGCCCGCCGGGTGGCGGTGGTCGACGTGACCGGCGCCGGGGACGCCTTCGCGGCCGGGCTGCTGGCCGCCTGGCTGGCCGGGGCGACGCCGGAGGCCGCCCTGGACCGGGCCACCGACCTCGGCGCGTCGGCGGTCTCCCAGATCGGCGCCCGGCCGGCCGGCTGAGCCACCCGCCGGTCTTCGGCGGCCGGCCCGTCGGCCCGGACCGGGTTGGTTGCCCAGCCAGCCCGGCCCGTCCGTCAGGGCTCGGCGTCGATGACCTTGTGGGGCCGCTCCTCGGCGGTGAGGCTCATCGGCGGGGCGTCCGCCTCCGGCCGCGGCCGGTACCGGCCGGCCAGCCGGTGCCGGTCCTTCGGCGGCCGGTCGTTGGCCAGCAGCACCGCGAGCCACGGGATGAGCACCATGCCCAGCGCGACCAGGGGCAGCCAGAGCCAGAGCAGGGGTGCCTTCGCACCGACCAGGATCGCGCCGACGATGACGCACGCCACCCGGACGCCCATCATCGCGACGTATCGCCGTTGCCGGCTGGTCAGCTGGTCGTCCTGGCTGCGCGAGGCATCGGTGATGAGGATCGGCTGGTACGCCTGACGCTTCACCGTGGTACCTCCTCGGGGGTCGCCCCCATCCTGTCACTCCGACCGGGCGGGCGACGAGGTTCGCCGCCGCCAAGCTTCGTGTTACGTACGTGGTACGCTCGCCCCGTGGGCAGCAGGTTCAGCTTCACCGACGAGGCGCTGGCCAACCTGAGGGTCTACGACGTCACGCCGGGGGAAGTCTGGGAGGCGCTGCACAGCAGCCGACGAGTCATCCGCCACCTGGGTGACGACGTGATGGTGGTCTACGCCACCACCGCTCGCGGGCGCCGGGTGGCCGTGCTGCTCGCCGAGGCCGACGGGACCGACAACGACTGGGACATCCTCTCCGCCTGCGAGCTGAGCGACGTCGAGGCCAAACGCTACGACGAGGCCGTGCGGAGATCTCCGGAGACGAGGAGGCGGTGACGATGAACCGTCACGACGCGACCAAGCAGTTCCACAGCGGCGGTGACCGGCTCGCCGAGTTGATCGACGAGAGCCGCCCGGTGGAGCTGCCCACCCCGGACAGCGACACCCCGATGGTCAGCCGCTCGGTCCGGTTGCCGCTGGAGACCTACGAACGGGTCCGTGCGGCCGCGGACGCCCGGGGCATCGGCGTGACGACCCTGATGCGGCAGTGGATCGAGGCTGGCCTCGCCGACCTGGACGACTCCACCACCGTCTCGCTGGCCGACGTCCGGCGGGCCCTGGCCTCCCTGGCCCACCCGAGCGCCGCCTGACAACCACCGCCCCTGGCCGGCGACGTCAATTCAGTCGCCGGCGGCCTTTGCCTTCGCCGCCGCCTTCATCTGCTGCTTGTACTCCCGGACCAGGCGCAGCGACTCGGCGTCGGTGACATCGGCGACGGATCGGTGGGCCTCCGGGTCGCCGTAGCCGCCGGCCGCCTCCTGCCAGCCCGGGGGCCGCACCCCGAACCGCTTGGCGAGCAGGGCGAGGAAGATCTGCGCCTTCTGTCGACCAAACCCGGGCAGGGCGGCGATCCGCGCGAGCAACTCGCGGCCGTCCGCCGGATCGGCCCAGAGCCGGGCGGCGTCACCGTCGTAGCGCTCGACGAGCACCCGGCACACCTCCTGGACCCGGGCCGCCATCGCCTTGGGAAACCGGTGCAGCGCCGGCGGCTGGGCGAAGAGCGCCACCAGGGCCTCCGGGTCGTACCCGGCGAGTTCCCGGGCGTCCAGGTCGTGGCCGAGTCGCTGGGCCAGCACGTACGGCGAGGAGAACGCCTTCTCCATCGAGACTTGTTGGTCAAGAACCATCCCCACCAACAGAGCCAGCGGGCTGCGCGCCAGCAGCTGGTTCGCCTCCGGGTCGATGGGCAGCGCGAGAGTCATGCCTCCATCCTGCCCCCACGTCAGGCCAAGGACGTGATCCAACACCCATCCCGGTTCACTGTGAGGTTAGGCTGTGCTAACTTCTCCGGCGTTGGTCGTTCCTGACCCGGAAGAAGAGGTCCACCGTGCTCGTCACCCGCCGCACCACCAGCGTGCTGCTCGCCGCCGGCCTACTCACCTTCGGCCTGGCCGCCTGCGGATCCGGCGACGAGGACGCCGCCGATCCCGGCAAGCCGGACGACAAACAGATCACCGTCTACAGCGGGCGCAACGAACAGCTGGTCAAGCCGCTGCTGGAGAAGTTCACCGAGCAGACCGGCATCACCGTGAAGCCGCGCTACGCCACAACCGCGCAGCTCGCCGCGCAGCTGATCGAGGAGGGCGACAAGTCCCCCGCCGACGTGTTCTTCGCCCAGGACGCCGGCGCGCTGGGCACCGTCGCCAAGCGCGGCATGTTCAGCACCCTGCCCGAGGCGACCACGGCGAAGGCGCCGCCGACCTACCGCGCCGGCAACGGCCAGTGGGTCGGCCTGAGCGCCCGCGCCCGGGTGCTGGCGTACAACCCGGATCTGGTTTCGGCCGACCAGCTGCCGAAGTCGGTGTTCGACCTGACCGGACCGGAGTGGAAGGGCAAGGTCGGGGTCGCCCCGACCAACGCCTCGTTCCAGGCGTTCGTGACCGCGATCCGGGTGCAGCACGGCGACGCCAAGGCCGAGGAGTTCCTGGCCGGGCTCAAGGCCAACGACCCGCAGATCCGCGACGGCAACGTCAAGATCGTCGAGGACGTGAACAGCGGCATCGTCCCGGTCGGCCTGGTCAACCACTACTACCTGGGCGAGGTCGCCAAGGAGCAGGGCACCACCCCGGACGCGCTCAAGGTCAAGCTGCACTTCTTCCCCGGCGGCGACACCGGCGCCCTGGTCAACGTGGCCGGCCTGGGCGTGCTCAACCGTTCCGCCACCGACCCGGACGTGCAGAAGTTCGTGGACTTCATGCTCGGCACCGAGGCCCAGACGTACTTCGCCGAGCAGACCTTCGAGTACCCGGTGGTCGCCGGCGTGCACGGCCCGGCGTACGTGCCGCCGCTGGCCGACCTGGCGGTGCCGGACATCGACCTGAACGACCTGGACACGCTGGACGCCACCGTGGCCATGATCAAGAACTCGGGGCTGGTCCCCTGACCGCTCCGACGACCACCGCAGGGCCGACCCGCACCGGGTCGGCCCTGTCCGGCGTACCCGGCCGGCTGCGCCGGCTGGCACCGAGGCCCACGCTGCTCGCGGCCTCGACCGCCGCGGTGGCCGTCGCCCTGATCCCGCTGGCCTACCTCGCGGTACGCACCGCCGAGGCGGGCTGGGACCGGATCGCCGAGGAGCTGTGGTCCGAGCGGGTCGGGCTGCTCGCCCTGCGCAGCCTCGGGCTGGCCGCGGTGGTCACCACGGGCTGCGTGCTGCTCGGCGTCGGCACCGCGTTCCTGGTCACCCGCACCGACCTGCCCGGCCGCCGGGCCTTCGCCGTGCTGGCCGCGCTGCCGCTGGCGGTGCCCACCTACATCGCCGCCTTCGCCTGGGTCTCCGCGATGCCCCGGCTGGAGGGGTTCTGGCCGGCCGCGCTGGTGCTCACCCTCTGCTCCTACCCGTACGTGCTGCTGCCGGTCGCGGCCGCGCTGCGCGGCGCGGACCCGGCCCAGGAGGAGGTGTCCCGGTCGCTGGGCCGCAGCGGCTGGCAGACCTTCACCTCGGTGACGCTGCGGCAGATCCGCCCGGCCACCGCCGCCGGCGCGCTGCTGGTCGCCCTCTACGTGCTGTCCGACTTCGGCGCGGTCTCCATCCTGCGGGCCGACACCTTCACCCGGGCCATCTTCGTCGCCTTCGACATGGGCTTCGACCGCACCGGAGCGCTGGTGCTCTCCAGCGTGCTGGTGGCGCTGACCGTGCTGCTGCTGGCCGGCGAGACCGCGACCCGCCGGCGCGGCGCCCGGTACGCCCGGCTCGGCGGCACCCGACGGCCCGCGCCGCGACTGCCGCTCGGGGCGGCCCGCTGGCCGGTCCTGGCGGCGCTGCTCGGCGTCGCCGGGCTCGCGCTCGGCGTGCCGGCGGTCAGCCTGGGACGGCGCCTCGCGGCCGGGGTGTCCCGCCCGGGGGCGCTGCCCGAGGTGCTCGCCGCGGCCGGGAACTCGTTGACCGTCTCGCTGGCCGGGGCCGCGCTGACCATGCTGCTGGCGCTGCCCCTGGGCCTGCTCGCGGCGCGGGCGCCGGGCCCGCTCACCACCGTGCTGGACCGGCTGGCCTACCTGGCCCACGCCCTGCCCGGGGTGGTGATCGGGCTCTCGCTGATCTTCTTCGGCATCAACGTCGCGTACCCGCTCTACCAGACCCGGTGGCTGCTGGCCCTGGCGTACGCCACGCTGTTCCTGCCGTTGGCGGTCGGTGCGGTGGCCGGTGCGGCCGCCCAGTCCCCCGCCGGGCTGGAGGAAGTGGCCCGCTCGCTCGGCCGAGGGCCGTGGAGCGTGCTAAGGACGGTGACCCTGCCGTTGACCCTGCCGGGCATCGGCGCGGGGGCCGCGCTGGTCTTCCTCACCGGCATGAAGGAACTACCCGCTACCCTGCTGCTGCGCCCCACCGGCACGGACACCCTGGCCACCGAGCTGTGGACCAGTACGGCCGTCGGTGCGTACGCGGCGGCGGCACCCTACGCCGCGCTACTGGTGGCGATCTCGGCACTGCCCACCTGGCTGCTGGTCGCCCGCAGCGGGTTGCTCGACAAGGAGGACGGGACATGAGCGAGCGTCAGCGAGCGAATCGGCAACGCAGCGCGGAAAACGCTCAGGCCGACGCCGAGCGGAGCGAGGTGGCGGCATGAGCGACGTCGTGTTCAGCGGCGTGGTCAAGCGGTACGGGCGGGTCACCGCCCTGGCCGGGGTGGATCTCGCGGTACCGTCCGGCCAGCTGACCGCTGTGCTCGGCCCCTCCGGGTGCGGCAAGACGACGCTGCTGCGCTGCCTGGCCGGCTTCGAGCGGCTCGACGCGGGCGAGATCCACATCGACGGCACCCGGGTCGCGGGCGGCGGCCGGCACCTGCCGACGCACCGACGCCGGATCGCGGTGGTACCCCAGGAGGGGGCGCTCTTCCCGCACCTGAGCGTGGCGGACAACGTCGGCTACGGCCTGGACCGGGCCGCCCGCCGCTCCGACCGGGTCGAGGAGGTGCTGGCCCTGGTCGGGCTCGCCGGTTACGGCGAGCGGATGCCGCACCAGCTCTCCGGCGGGCAGCAGCAGCGGGTCGCGGTGGCCCGCGCCCTGGCGCCCCGGCCGTCGGTGGTGCTGCTGGACGAGCCGTTCAGCGCCCTCGACGCGGGGCTGCGCGCGGGGCTGCGGCACGACGTACGCGAGGCGCTGAGCGCCGACGGCGCGACCGGCGTGCTGGTCACCCACGACCAGGGCGAGGCGCTGTCGGTGGCCGACAAGGTGGTCGTGCTGCGCGACGGGCGGGTGGTCCAGGCCGCCGCGCCCACCACGGTCTACCGGGAGCCGGCCGACCCGTGGGTGGCCGGCTTCGTCGGCGACGCCGTGCTGCTGCCGGCGATCGCCGAACACGGCGCCGCCCGCACCGCGCTGGGCGTCGTCCCGGTCACCGGGGCCGTGGCCGACGGCCCGGTCACCGTGCTGGTCCGCCCCGAGCAGGTCCGCTTCGCCGCCGGCCCGGGCGGGGTCACCGCGACCGTCCTGCGGCACGACTTCCACGGCCACGACGCGCTGATCGGGCTCCGGCTGGCCGACGGCACCCGGATCACCGCCCGGATCCTCGACGGCGATGCCGCCGTGCCGCTGGGTGGTGAGGTGACGGTGCACGTGGACGGGGCGGCGCGGGCCTTCCCGGCGGACGACGTCTCCGGCCGCCCGGCCCTTGCCCTGGCGAACTGACCCGGAACACGAAGCGGCCCGGCGGATCGGGTCGAGCCGTCCGCCGGGCCGGTTCACGTCATGGTCAGTTGACCACGAACAGCAGGCGGTTCGGCGAGCCGGTGCCGGGGCTGGTCACCACGCCGGTGGTGGCGTTGTTGATCAGGTAGGTCTTGACCTGCGCCGGCGTCCAGGACGGGTTGGCCGACAGGACGAGGGCGGCGGCCCCGGCCACGTGCGGCGAGGCCATCGAGGTGCCGCTGATCGTGTTGGTCGCGGTGTTGCTGGTGTGCCAGTCCGACGTGATGCTGCTGCCCGGCGCGAAGATGTGCACGCACGAGCCGTAGTTGGAGAAGGACGACCGGGCGTCGGTGCTGGTCGTCGAACCGACGGTGATCGCGGTCGAGGTACGGGCCGGCGAGTAGTTGCAGGCGTTGGCGTTGGAGTTACCCGCCGCCACGGCGTAGCTGACGCCCGAGGCGATCGAGTTGGCCACCGCGTTGTCGATGGAGCTGCTGGCCCCGCCGCCGAGGCTCATGTTCGCCACGGCCGGCTTCACCGCGTTGGCGGTCACCCAGTTCACGCCGTTGACCACGCTGGTGGTGGTGCCGCCGCCGGAGCAGTTGAGCACCTTCACCGCGACCAGGCGGACCTGCTTGGCCACGCCGTAGGTCGTGCCGCCGACGGTGCCGGCGACGTGGGTGCCGTGGCCGTTGCAGTCGGTGTTGTTGGTGTCGATCGTGTTGGTGCCCCAGGTGGCCCGGCCGCCGAAGTCGTTGTGGGTGGTCCGGATGCCGGTGTCGATGATGTAGGCCCGCACGTTCGAGGCCGTGTTCGGGTAGGTGAAGGTGGCGCTGAGCGGCCGGTTCCGCTGGTCGATGCGGTCCAGGCCCCAGGTCGGGTTGTTCTGGGTCGCCTGGATGGTGACCACCTGGTCCTGCTCGACGTAGGCAACCGCCGGGTTGGCCGCGAGCCGGGCCGCCTGGGCTGCGGTCATCTTGGCGGCGAAGCCGGTCAGCGCCGCGCTGTACACGTCGGAGACACTGCCCCCGTACCGCTTCACCAGCGAACTGGCCCGGTCCGGCACTGCGGTGCGGGCCGCCGAGGTGCCGGCGGCGCCGACCGCGTCGGTGCGCAGGACGACGAGGTAGCTTCCGCTGATCGCGTTCGACGCGCCGGCGCCGCGGATCTCGCCGGTGGGCGCGGCGAGCGCGGGGGTGACGCTGGCCGCGGAGACGGCCGCCGCGGTGGCGACGACGGCGAACGCCCGAATGAAGCGCCGTCGCGCGGTGGACTCTGAGGACATCGTCTGCCTCCCTTGCCTGGGCGGCCGACCGGGCTTCTGGCCGGACGGTCCGCCCCTCGGATTGAGTTGCAGGAGATGCTAGCGTTTGATCGATAGATATGACAGAGATGTTCGTCGATTGGTTGAGAATGTCACGGGCGGCCGCACCCGGGCCCGGCGCCACCAGGCAGGATGACGGGTGTGGACGGACACGACATGCTGCTCTCCCCCGCCGGCGTCGAGGCACTGCGGACCGCCCTGACCCGGGCCGCGTTCACCGCCAACGGCATCGCCCTGCGACTCGGCCCGCAGGCCACCGGCGGGGTGGCCCGCAACGACTTCCGGGCCGCCCTGCGCGCCACGGCCGACCGGGACCCGCTCGCCACCCTGATCCGGGTCTTCATCTGCGAGCAGACCGAGCCGGAGGCCGCCGTGGCGGCCGCGCTGGCGCCACTGTCGATCACCGAGGCGCTCGACGCGGGGCTGGTCGAACGGCACGGTGACGGGCTGCGAATGGGGCTCGACCTGGAACCGTACGGCGACGAGTGGTGGGTGCTCGCGGACGTGCCGGCCAGCGCCCGCCCCGGCCGCCCGCTGCACGCCGAGCACGTCCTGGGCATCGGCGGGGCGACCCAGACCATGATCGGTGCCGCCATCCGACAGCCGGTGGAGAGCGCCCTCGATCTGGGCACCGGATCGGGCGTACAGGCGCTGCACCTCGGCACCCACGCGCGGCGGGTCACCGCCACCGATCTCTCGCAGCGCGCGCTGCGCTTCGCCGCCACCACCGCCGCGCTCAACGGCCAGGACTGGGAGCTGCTGCAGGGCGACATGGTGGCGCCGGTCGCCGGCCGCCGCTTCGACCTGGTGGTGAGCAACCCACCCTTCGTGGTCGGGCCGGGCACCACCACGCACGTCTACCGCGACTCCGGGCGAGTCGGCGACGCGATCGGCGCCGAGCTGGCCGCCGCCGCGCCCGGGCTGCTCACCGAGGGCGGCACCATGCAGTACCTCGCCAACTGGGTGCACGTGACCGGCGAGGACTGGGGCGAGCGGGTGGCCGGCTGGTTCGCCGGCACCGGCCTGGACGCCTGGGTGATCCAGCGCGAGGTCGCCGACCCGATGGCGTACGTCAACCTGTGGCTGACCGACGTCGGCGAGGCCGCCGACCCGCAGCGCATGGCCGACTGGCTGGACTGGTTCGACGCGCACAAGGTGGAGGCGATCGGCTTCGGCATCGTCTCGCTGCGCCGGGCCGGCCACGACGACCCGGCCCTGCGGGTGGAGGACCTGCGCCAGCGGGTGGAGGCGCCGATGGGCGACCGGATCGCCGCCTGGTTCGACCGGCAGAGCTGGCTGCACGGGCGCGACACCGAAGGGCTGCTGGCCGCGCGCTACCGCGCCGCCGACGGGCTCCGGCTGCACCAGGAGGCCACCATGGGCCCCGACGGCTGGGGAGTGGACCGGCAGGTCCTCACCATGCCGCACGGGCTGCGCTGGACCGAGGAAATCGACCCGCTGGTGCTGGCCCTGGTGGGTGGGGCCGACGGGGCGCTGCCGCTGCGCGACCAGCTCGCGCTGCTCGCCGTCGCGCACGACGTGACCGTGGACGAGCTGGCCGAGGCAGCCGGACCGATCGTGGCGCACCTGGTCGAACGAGGCTTCGTCGAGCCGGTGGCGGCCTGATGCGGGCGGTGGTGCAGACGGTCGGTCGGGCCAGCGTCACGGTCGACGGCGAGGTGGTGGGCGCGATCTCCGACGGGCTGCTGGTGCTGGTCGGGGTGACCCACACCGACACCGTCGAGACCGCCCGTACGTTGGCCCGCAAGGTGCACGAGCTGCGGATCCTGGACGACGAGCGGTCCGCGGCCGACACCGACGCGCCGATCCTGGTGGTCAGCCAGTTCACCCTCTACGGCGACGCCCGCAAGGGCCGCCGCCCGAGCTGGACCGCGGCGGCGCCGGCCGAGGTGGCCGAACCGCTGGTCGAGGCGGTGGTCGAGGCGCTGCGGCAACGCGGCGCCACGGTCCACACCGGCCGGTTCCGTACGCACATGCTGGTGGAGAGCGTCAACATCGGCCCTCGCACCCTCCTCCTCGACCTCTGACCCGCCCCACCCCGCCGTGCTCGCAGTCAGCTGAAGAGGCCGCGCCGGTGCAGGGACTGGCGCAGCCAGGCGTCGAGTTGGGCGGCCCAGTCGGTCTGCTCGACCGAGGCGTAGTCGACGGTGAACCGGCCGAAGGCGTCCCCGCCCGAGGTGAACAGGCCACCGCGCTTGTCCAGCTCCAGCACCACCTGCATCTGCCGGGGGTCGGCGATGAAGGTGACCTCCAGCTGGTTCATCCTGCCGGCGTACTGCGGGGCGGGGTAGAACTCGATTTCCTGGTAGAACGGCAGCGTCTGGTGGACGCCGTAGATGTGCCCCCGTTCCACGTCGGCCCGGGCGAACCGGAAGCCGAGCCGCAGCAGCGCCTCCAACAGGCGTTCCTGGGCCGGCAGCGGGTGCACCGCGACCGCGTCCAGGTCACCCTTGTCGACCGCGCGGGCCACCTCCAACTCCGTACGCAGTCCCATGGTCATCCCGTGCAGATGCTGCCCGTACAGCTCGGTCACCGGGGTCTCCCAGGGCACGTCGAACCGGAACGGGACGTCGTACCGCTGCCCCGCCTCCAGCCGGAACGCGCCGGTGACGTGCTGCCGGTGGAACTCCTGGTTGGTCACGTACTCGTTGTCGCCGCTCTCCACCTCGACCCGGGTGAGCAGCCCCAGTGCCAGGTACGAGACGTCCACTCCGTGGTCGCCTCCGGTCACCGCGATGGTGCCCTCCAACTGGCCGCCCGGACGGCAGTTCGGGTTTGCCAGGACCGTCTCCACCGACGGGCCGCCGACCCCCATCGCCTGCATGAGCCGCTTGAAGACCACACTTGCTCCCATCGCTTGATCGCCCGTTTCACCCGCCGGGACGGGCCACGCCGGCGCGGTGGCCGACCGCTGGCACGGTAACCGGATCCGACAAGCCGAACCGGCCGAACCAGCCGAACCGCCGCGCGGACCCGACCCACCCGCCGGCCTGCATCACCGAACGTGTTGGCGTGCCATCACCGACCGTGTCGACCGGCCCGGTGGTTCCCGCTCGATAGACGAAAGGCTGTCGGGTCCCCGATCGCCTCACTCCCGTTTTACGCCCCAACCGCCAAGCTGTGTGTCACCGGCAGGCACTCGGCCGGGGGGCGACACGGTACGGACGTGGACACGGGGAGTGACGAAGATGGCCATGCAGATGATGGAGCACCGGATGCGCGCCGGCACCGAGACCGAGCACGGCGCCGACACCCTGACCGACCTGGACGCCACCGATGAGCGCGGCGTCTCCACGGACCTGGTCCGGGCATACCTGAACGGAATCGGCCGGACGAAGCTGCTCACCGCGGCCGAGGAGGTCGACCTGGCGAAGCGGATCGAGGCCGGGCTGTTCGCCGAGGAGAAGCTGGCCACCTGCACCCCGGTCTCGGCCGAGTTGCGCGCCGACCTGGAACTGGTCGCGCGGCAGGGTCGGGCCGCGAAGAACCACCTGCTGGAGGCCAACCTCCGGCTGGTGGTGAGCATCGCCAAGCGGTACACGGGCCGCGGCATGGCCTTCCTCGACCTCATCCAGGAAGGCAACCTCGGCCTCATCCGCGCCGTCGAGAAATTCGACTAC
>NZ_JBFBAO010000124.1:0-16612 GCF_040682255.1 Micromonospora sp. NPDC051296
CTCACAACCGATCGAGTGGACCGCGTCGTAGATGGCAACGTGCATCATGGCGCCCGCTCGGGCCAGTGGCCCTGGCGCCCCGCCCACCTCTCGGTAGGCGCGCAGGAGGACATCGTTCCAGAAGAGCACATGGTCGGCCGGCGGCGTGGCCGCTGCGGGTTGCGGAGCCACGAAGACGGCGCCGACGGCTGACATGGTCGCGATGAGCAGGCCGCCGAGTGCGCGCCTGAACCGATTGGTGGACAACTCAACCTCCAGCGATCGTTCCACGGTCGGGGGTGGCGGTGATCGTCGGGCGAGGCACTACGGTTTTCCTATCGGTTCGCTATCCGGCGCACCCGAGGTGCTGCAATCCGGTTGCCCTGGTGCGCGTTTGGCGTATTGACCGAATCAGATTAGTTCCGGGTATATCGCCCCCGATCGACCGGCCCTCACCAGGCCCGAGGGGGCTGGTTGTGACGCATGCCACAGGCGAGGATCAATGTGTGCCGGTTCGTTCGGCGGACCAAAGATTACGATGTTGGCGCAGTGGCAAAGCGGTAAACCCGATGCTGGGGCGGGCTGGCCGCCGATGTGGGCGACTTTCGACAGATGCTGGAAAGGGTTGTCGACCCATTCGACATGCTGCGGAACTACGGGGAGTAATGGGTGGCACTGTGCGCTTTAGCTGACCTGACGGAAAATAGGACAACGAGTTCTCGGCACGGTGCCGATGCCGGGCAACTGCCCGTCACGTTCCGTCTTCTCGGGCCGTTCGAGGTGTCGACACCGAAGGCGGCACCGCTCCCGGTTCCCCGGGGCCGCGCCCGGGCGCTGCTGGCGCTGCTGCTGCTCAATCCGAACGCGGTGGTGAGTGGTGACGAAATTGTCGACGGGGTGTGGGGTGAGCACCCGCCCGCGACGGTGCGTACCCAGGTGCACGTCCGGGTGTCGTTGCTGCGACGCTTCCTGGACGGGCTGGGTGATGTCTCGATAGAGACGCACCCGGCCGGCTATCGGCTGACGATCGATCCCGTGTGGATCGATCTGGCTACCTTCCTGCACCTGGCTCGGACCGGGAACCGGGCCCTGGCCGACAACCGTCCGGACGCAGCCGCGCACGCCCTGCACCGAGCCCTCGCCCTGTGGCGGGGAGCCGCACTGGGCGGCGTACGAGCCCCGTTTGCCTCCTCCGCCGCGGTTCAACTCGAGGAGCAGTGGCTGACCGCCCACGGCAACCGGGTCGACGCAGACCTTGAGCTCGGCCGCCACCAGGAACTCATCCCCGAACTGCGTGCCCTGCTGATGCAACGCCCACTTCTGGAGATCGCCAGGGCACAACTCATCACCGCGATGCACCGAGCCGGCCGGCGGGCCGATGCGCTCGCGATCTACCAGGAGGGGGCGCGGCTGCTCCGCGACGAACTGGGCGTCGACCCCGGCCCCGACCTCACCCGCGCATACTGGCAACTGATCGCCCCGAGTGACCTGCCGGCGCGTCGAGGCGGCCGTTCCGCAGACGGTGGACCGGGCTGGCCTGCCCTGCGGGCGCGGTCAGCCCCGTCGGGCGGCGAACTCGCCGGCACCCAGCCGAAACCCGCCTGGTGGCGGGTGAAGTGCGCCGCTGTCGACAAAGGGCCGGTCCCGTAGAGCTGGCCACCTCGATACACCGGGGCTCCGCGACCGGGCGTTGCCGGTGGCTGGCAGGCTTTGCGCCATGGGGAGCCTCGTCGCGCAGTTGCCCGCCCTGCTCGGTGTGCTGGTCGGCACCATCGGCACGATCGTCGCCACGTCGCTCGCCGACCGGTCGCGGTGGCGTCGGCGTCAGACGGTGCGGTGGGACGAGCGGCGGCTGGACGCGTACGCCGAGTTCGCGCGGGCGCTCAAGGAGGTGCACACCATCGCCAGCCGGTTGATCGGCGGTTACCTCGACCGGGACGAGGAACTCGCCGCGTTGGCCGAGGCCGACTTCCGGCACACGATTGCCTGGGAGAACGTCCTGCTGCTCGGCGACGGGCCGACGGTGACCGCGGCCCGGGCATGGCGGGACGCGGTCTGGGAGGTCGAGCGCCTTGCCCGTAGCCAGCAGAACCGTGACCGCCTGCCCGACCTGCTGCATCGGGCCAACGAGGCGCGGGACCAGTTCTACCACGCGGCGCGCGGCGGTCTCGGTGTCGGCGGTGGCTCGGTCGCCCAGGCTGCGTTGCTGGTGAGCAGGCTCAGGGACGGCCGTGCCTCGCATGCCGGCGCTCCAGCCGAGCGGTGATCGTCAGCCACTGGCGCGGGAACGCACGGCTCGGTTCGGCGTGCTGCGGGCCGGGCGATCCAGGCCGCGTGACACCTCGGCCGGGTGGCGGCTCAGGCCGGGCGGTTGCTCAGGCTGGAGCGAGGGGCCCAGGCCGGAGCGAGCGGCTCAGGCCGGGCGGTTGCTCAGGCCGGAGCGAGCGGCTCAGGTTCGGTGGGCGGGCTGGTCGAGGATGGCGCTGAAGCGTTCCTCGGCCAGGTCGAGCTGATCGAGGATGTGCTGCTTCACCGGTGCCGACAGGGGAGTGTCGGGGCGGGTGACCAGGTCGCGGAAGACGGGTACCAACGGGCGGTACTTGCGGGCCGACGACTCGACCTTCGGGCCGACGGAGTGGATCACGCCCACGCCGTTGTCGGTGAAGTCGGAGACCTTGATGACCCGCGCCCATGGTTCCCGGTCGAGGCTGGCGGCGACATGCTCGTGGTACTGCTCGTTGCGGTCCCGGGTCGGGTCCCACGGCGGGTTGGTGACGGCGGCGACCAGGTGGGCCACCCGGGGGCCGAACCGGTCGGCGAGCACGGCCAGGGCCGCCGCGGTCGGGTCGGGGGCGGAGGGATCGCCGGCCAGCTCGGCGGGGTGGTCCTCGACGGCGTCGTGCAGCAGCCCGGCGACGATCACGTCGAGGTCGCGTACCTGGTAGTGGTGCATCATCCGGATCGCGACCCGGAGCAGGTGGTTGAGGTAGGGCTCCCGGGACCGCCGGTCGTCGTGGTGCAGCTTGGCGGCCAGGTCCAGCGCCTCGCCGAGGCGGCGCCGACCGTCGGCGTCGAACGCCTCGCTCTCCAGCCGGAACCGCTCCCGCAGGCCGACCTCGCCGTGGATTTCGGTGATCGCGTGCATCGGCATGGTGGCCAGGTACGGCGGCAGTTCCATGCGTTTCTTATATCCGATCTTCACCACCGGTAGGGGACCCGGCTGTGCGCCGGAGCCGCCATCACTGCGACTGTCGGGAGTTTCCTGACGAGCCGTCGTCTGTCGCGGTCTCGCCGTCTGGTGGCGGTGCTGCCTCGGCCGGCTCCGCGTACGGTCGCTGCTTCGGGATGTCGCCCGATGCGGCCGGTCCGAAGAGGTCGCTGTCGTGCAGCGCCGCACGGAACTGGTCTTCGAGCCGCCGCAGGGCGGCCCTCTGCTCGGCCAGCAGGCTTTCCACCTCCCCGGTCAGCTTCCCGTCCGTCTGCTGTCCGTTGGCGGCGAGGCGGCCGGCGAGATTCTCCAGGATCGTCACCACCTGCCGGCTGAGCTGCTCGGCGCGCTCCGCCCGGCGCTTCCGTACGTCGTACTCGCTGTCGATCCTGATCAGCTGTTCCCAGTAGGGCATGGTGAGCGCCCGGACGCGTTCATCGGGCCGGACCCGAATCCGGACCACACACTCGACCGGCCCGTCGTCGTGCGGGTAGCGCCACGGGCCCTCGGCGCGGAGCAACCCCTGCAGGGTCGCCTCCAGTTCGGCGGTGCGGTGTGGTGGGAGCCGGCTGGCGTGCGCCGCCGCGAGGTGCGCCACCCGCACCGTGACGTGCGGCATGAAGTAACGCGCGTAGCTGGTCAGCGCGTCCCACGGGAGGCGATCGGACGACCAGGTGACGAAGGCGTCGACGGCGAAGGTGAAGACACCGCCCTGCGCGGAGACCCGGATCGGTGCCGGCGTCTCATGGCGTTCGGTGCGATGGCGGGGTGCGGTTGACGTTCGTACGACCGACGCCCGGCCGGACTCCTCCTCCTGGAGCGCGTCGGCCATACGTGTCCAGAGCTGGACCACCCGGCGCCAGAACCGGACCACGCCAACCAGCAGCGCCGCTACCCATTCGCTCAGTCGTCGCCACCGGTCGGCGGAGGCCGCCTCCCGAGCGGAGGTGGCGGTCGCTTCAGGGGTGGCGGCGTGGGTCGCCTCGCCTTGCTCGGCGGGCGGCGGACCTTCGTCGGCCGCTCCGGCATCTTGGCGCATTCCTCACGATAACCGAGCTATGACCGATTCGTTCGCAGGCCGGTCCGGGCGGCGAGGTGCAGCTTGGTGGCCAGGTACCGCGGCAGCTGCATGCGTCTCTTAGACCCGATCCGCCGAGGACCGGTCGGCCGGACGCGCCCCCTGAGCTCCTTGGCTGCTCGGCCCCGCCGCATAGGATCTGCACATGCAGGAAGGCCGGTGGACGACGATCACCCCGTCGCAGTTCGCGCACGAGCGGGAGGCCCTGGCCTACGTGCAGGTGCTGCTGCCGGACACCGAGCCCTACCGCGCCTGGTCGAATTTCACCTTCACCGCGCAGACGGGACACCCGTACGAGGTCGACCTGCTCGTCGCTGCGCCGGGCGGGCTCTATCTGATCGAGATCAAGAGCTGGAACGGCCGCCTCACCTCCAGCGGGTCCAACTGGCTCCTGCACGGCCCCAGTGGTACCCGCACCTTCGACAATCCTCTCCACCTGGCCGACGCCAAGGCCAAGAAGCTGAAGTCGCTGCTGCAGGTCGCGGCGGGGCAGCGCAAGGGACCACGAGTCAAGGTTCCGTTCGTGCAGGCAGCGGTGTTCCTGTCCAAGCCCGGCCTGCACATCGGTCTCTCCGACCACCATCTGCACGGCATCTACGGCCCGGACCCGGCGACCGGCTGCGAGCCCGGCCCGCTGCCGACCATCGGTTCGCTCCTGCAGCGTCCACCGCAGGACGAGAAGTACCGGGTCACCAAGGAGGTATCCGGGGCGCTGCCCGACCTGCTCGGCGCGGTCGGCATCGCCCGCAGCCGCAAGCACTACCAGGTCGGCTCGTGGGAGTTGGAGACCCGGCCGTTCGACCTCGGCCCCACCTGGCAGGACCACCACGCCCGCCACCGCGACCTGGAGCGGGAACACCGCCGCATCCGCATCTACCTGGTCGAGCGCAACGCCGTGCAGGCCGAGCGGGCAAGCATCGAACGCGCTGCCAAGCGCGAGATGACGGTTCTGCACGGCATCAACCACCCGGGCATCGTCCGGGTGGACTCGATGGAGTCGCACGAGGCCGGGCCGGCTCTGATCTTTCGGCACGACCCGAGGTCGATGCGGCTGGACCACTACATTGCCCAGTACGGCGAGAAGCTCGATCCACTCACCCGCCTGGCGATGATCCGTCAGCTCGCCGAGGCGGTGGCGTACGCCCACGGCCGGCGCCTGCATCATCGTGCCCTTTCCGCCCGCAGCATCATGGTTGCGCCGGGGCGGAAGCGTCGGGGCGGCAGCGACGAGGACGCGTGGCTGGTCCCGCAGGTGCAGATCAGCGACTGGCAGGCGGCCACACGGGCTGCCGAGTCGGTCGGGGGCAGCAGCGCGGACCCGGTCACCCTCTCCTCGCACGCCTCCTCGCACATCGAGTTGTCGGCCGAGGCGTACCTGGCCCCGGAGTTGACCGCCCCCCGGCCGGACCCGGTCGCGATGGACGTCTTCGGGCTCGGTGTACTGGCGTACCTGATCCTCACCGGGCAGCCGCCAGCGGCGAAGCGGCAGGAGTTGCTGTCCCGGATCGCCCGCGACAATGGCCTGCGCCCGTCGTCGGTGGCCGACGGGATCACCGAGTTCGCCGACGAGCTGATCCAGGCCGCCACTGCCCCGATTCCCGCCCAGCGTCTCACCACCGTCGCCGACTTCGTCGAGATGCTTCAGGTGGTCGAGGAGGAGCTGACCGCCCCGCCGCCGGCCTCCGTGCATCCGGCGGCAGAACCGGAGGAAGTCGACCCGCTTGAGGCCCGCGGCGGCGAGCGGGTCGCCGAATGGACGCTGAAAAAGCGGTTGGGCACCGGGTCGACCTGCCGGGCCTTCCTCGCCCACAACGAGCGCACCGGCAAGGAGGAGGTGCTCAAGGTCGGCCTCTCCGACGAGAAGGGCGCTCGTCTCGCCCACGAGGCCCGGGTACTCCGGCCGCTGACCGACTCCCGGGTGATCCGGCTGGCCCGCCCGGAGCCGCTGCAGATCGCCGGCCGTACGGTGATCGTCCTCGAACACGCCGGTGAGCTGACGCTGGCCCGCAAGCTCCGCGACGACGGCCGGCTCACCGTCGACGAGTTGGAGACCTACAGCGACTACCTGTTCGGCGCCCTCGACTACCTGGAGGGCGAGGGTGTCTACCACCGCGACATCAAGCCGGACAACATCGCAATCCGGGTACGCCCCAACCGCACCCGCCAGTTGGTGCTTTTCGACTTCTCCCTGGCCGGTGTCTCCGTCAAGGAGTTGGCCGCCGGCACCCCGCGCTACCTCGACCCGTTCCTCGGCACGGCCAGCCGGCAGGTCTACGACAAGCACGCCGAGTGGTACGCCGTCGCGGTAACCCTGCACGAGATGGCGTCGGGAGAGCTGCCGGTCTGGGGCGACGGCGGCACCGAGCCGCAGCTCACCGAGGGCCCGCCGGTGCTGGCCGCCGAGGCGTTCGACCCGGCGATCCGCGACGGCCTGGTGGAGTTCTTCCACGAGGCGCTGCACCGCGACCACCGTCGCCGGTTCGCCTCTCTGAAGGACCTGCGTGACGCCTGGCAGCAGGTGTTCCGCCGTTCCGACGCGAGCACCCCGGTCGGCACCGACCACCCGGAGATCGAGACCGAGGAGCCGGACGAGGAAGCCGCCGAGAAGGCGCGCGAGGAGGCCGCCGGCAAGGCCAGCCGCGCCACCGTCCTGGAGGCCGCCGGGCTCACCCCCCGGGCGGTCTCCGCCGCGCACCGGGTGGACGCCAGCACCGTCGGCGAGCTGCTGGCCGTAGGCAACAACACGTTCGCCACGTTGCCCGGCCTCGGTGCGAAGACGCGAAAGGAGTTGCAGCGCCGGGTCAAGGAGTGGCGTACCCGGCTGGGGGAGCGGGAGACCGTGCCCACCTCGGCAGCGGCCCGCAAGGCGGCCACCGTCGAGGTCGCCAGCGAGACCGCCGCGCCGGGCGGCGACACCGATTTGGTACGTGTCGGCCTCGACGCGATCGCCACCCTGCTCGTGCCGGGCAACAATGGCCGCAACGCCGCCGAGGTGGAGGCCACCCGGCTACTGCTGAACCTGCCGGATACCACCGGCACGCTGCCCGCGTTGCAGCTCTGGCCGCAACAGCCACAGGTCGCCGCCGCTGTCGGGGTCAGCCCCGGCAGGATCGCGCAAGTCCTCGGCAAACAGCGCAAGCGGTGGCACGACCTGCCGGTGGTGGGCAGCGTGCGTACCCAGGTCATCGAGCTGTTGCGCGACGGCGGGCGGGTGATGGGCGTGGCCGAACTGGCTGCGGCGCTACTCGTCAGCCGCGGCTCGGTGCGCACCGGAGACGAGCTGCGGCTCGCGGTGGCGGTCGCCGCCGTGCGGGCGGCGGTCGAGGTCGACGCACTCGAGGAGGAGCCGCGTCTGCTGCTGCGCCGGCACGGCCGTGCCGACATCGACGGCAAGCCGCACCCGCACGGCGACCGGCTGCTCGTGGCGCTCGAAGCGGGCGAGGACGACGCCCCGGACACTCCGGCCGCACCGGCCCTGCTCGACTACGCCGACGCGCTCGGCAAGGCCGCCGACAAGCTCGCCGCCAGCGAGGTGCTGCCCAGCGCGGCGACGGTGCTGCGTACCCTCGCGGCGGTGACCGCGCCCGGCGGCGCGGCCGACGCGATCGACGACCGGCGACGGGTGCTGCTCGCCGCCGTGGCGTCGGAGCGGGCCGCCGCGACCGCCCGGCTGGAGTTGTACCCGCGCAACCTCGACCCGGTCCGCGCGCTGCGGCTCGCCCAGGCCGGCGTGTTGCCACCGGCGACGAGGCCGGAGGGGCAGCGGGGCCTGGCCCCGGAGCAGGTCGTCCAGCGGGTGAGCGCCCGGTTCCCCGAACTGGCGGCGCCGCTGCCGCCGCACCCGAAGCTGGACCAGCTGCTCGCCGAGGCCGGTTTCGACCTGCGCTGGAATCGCGACCGCTACGTCCCGCCACCGCCGCGTGCCGGCTCGTCGTCGATGTCGATCGTCCAACGTCGCCCCTCGGCGACGAACGCACCGAGCCGCTGGGCAGCCGAGTCCCCGGAGCTGGCGGCCGCGATGCGGGCCGAGGAGCGGCTGACCGGCGCCAGGTCCGCCGGGGGATTCCGCGCGCTGACGGTACGCCTCAACCGCTACGCGCTGGCCCGCGAAGAGCTGGCCCGGCGCTTCGACGCCCGGCCGGTCAACGTGGCGGCGGTGTTCCTGCGCGAGTTGCGCGGCCTGGTCGACGCCCGCCCGAAGCCCACCTGGGAGACGGTGCTGGGCGCGGACGTCGCCGAGGCGGGCTCCCGGAGCGCCATCAAGCTCGGCGAGTACGTCGAGCAGGCGTGGCACCTGGCGGCTCCCACGCTGCGAGCATCTTTGTCGCCGAGCGACGGGCCGGTGCTGCTGCACGACGCGGCAGTGCTGGCGCGCTACCGGGCGATGGAGTGGCTCCACGAGTTGGCAGACGCGGCGCGCGGAGGGGCGGGGGAGCTGTGGCTGCTCTGCCCGATGGAGGACCCGGGAACATTGCCCAAGCTGGACGGTGCGGTGGTGCCGGTGGGCGACAACGAATGGATCGCCCTACCGGACGCCTGGGCCGTCAACGCCCACCGCAGCTCTGTCAGCGCGTGACAGCTCCCCTGAGCGTGCAGCTCCTGATCGTGGCAGTGTGGCTGCCCGACACGCCGACGCGGGGACAGCCACACTGCCACGATGAGACACACACCTTGAGGGACCGGGACGCGAGCTTGGCGGGCCATAGCAGATGGTGGCGGGTTATGGGGATTGTCCACAGCGGGTTCGTCGTCCACAGGTGCGGCGCTTCGTCGTTGCGGGACCATAACGGCGGGCGGCACGGTCGGTGGCGTGGATGCGGTGTTGGCAGAACTGGTGGAGCGCGGTCGAGGGCTGGTGACCCGATCCATCGTCGAGCAGGTCGTGCCCGAGTGGATCCTGCAACGGGCATGCACCAACGGTGAACTGGTACGGGTCCTCCCCGAGGTGTTCGCGGCAGCGCATCTTCTTGACGAACGGGGCAACCGCGCGGCCACCCCGCCGCTCACCCGGATCGGCCCCGCCCTCGGCCGCCGAGCGATCACTGCCTGGGTACGCGGGCGCGGCGCACTCAGCCACCTCACTGCTCTCGACGTCTGGCGGCTGCGCCAACAACTGCCTGGTGACCTGCTGCACGTGAGCACACCGGCCACCAGCGGCCTGCGAAACTGGCCCGGAGTCCGGGTCCACCGCCGACGTCACCTCACCCTCGCCCCACCGTCGGTGGTGATACGACAAGGGCTACCGGTGACCACCATCGAGCGAGCCCTGGTCGACTGCTGGCTCATGCTTCCCCCGGCCGAGCAACGGGCGCCGATGATCAGGGCGGTCAACGACCGGCTGACCACTCCTGAGCGGTTGCGGGCCGTACTCGTCGACACGGCGCGGGTGGCTGGCCGAGTTGCGCTGCATACGCTGCTGACCCGGCTGGCCGAGGGCTGTCGCAGCCCGCTGGAGATCTGGGGACACGAACAAATCTTCACCGGCCCGGGAATGCCGGCGTTCCAGCGGCAGGTGCAGGTCCGGGTCGGCTTGCGCAACGCTTACCTCGACCTCTACGCCGAGCCGGAACGCGTCAACATCGAACTCGACGGCGCCACCACCCACGGTGACCCACGACAGCGCGAAATCGACCTGCGCCGCGATGCACAACTGGCCGCCCTCGGCATCCTGGTCGTCCGCTTCGCCCATCGTCGGCTCGTTGGTGAGCCGGACGCTGTACGGCGGGAAACCCTCGCCATCCTGGCCAGCCGTCGGCCCCGGTGATCCCGAGCACGACACCTTTGATGCGATCGGCGGATGCCCCTGTCTCATCGGTTGTTCCCCCCGTCGCTCCGGTCGGTCACCATGTTCACCCGATTTCTGGTGGCCGGGCCGGTGTGGCGAAGGAGGAACGCGGATGCGTATCGCGGGAACGGTGTCATTGGACTCGGTTATGGACGAGTTGCGGACCAGACGGAGGGTGTTCCACTCGGAGGCTGACTTCCAGCACGCGTTCGCTTGGGCGGTTCACCGGATCGACGAAGCCGTATCAGTTCGACTGGAGATGCGGCAGGAGAGGGCCGAGTACCTGGACCTGCTCTGCTGTGGCCCGAACGGACGCACCGCGATCGAGTTCAAGTATTTCACGGCCCACTGGGTCGGCACCGACTCCTGTCTGGACGAGCAGTTCCACCTGCGTGGGCATGCGGCCACCGATCTGGCTCGACGCAACTTCGTCTTCGACATCGAGAGGCTGGAGCGGTTCTGCCGCTCCACCGTCACGCCAACGAACGGCCTCGCGATCCTTCTGACGAACGACCGCAGGCTGTGGGATCCACCGCCGCACAAGCGGACCACCAGGGACCAGGAGTTCCGTGTCCACGACGGCAGGCGGCTCACCGGCACTCTCCGGTGGGGTCGCGACGGAAGCCACCATCTGCCGAACCAACGCGACCTGACCGGTGACTACGTGCTCAGTTGGCGGGACTACACGGACCAGCCCGGGAGCAATGGCCGCTTTCGATGGCTGGGTGTGCCCGTCAACGACCTCGACGCACCGGCGGTGCTCGCACCGGGCGCTACGGGCTGAGTCCGATGCTCGCGGACAAAGCGTCCCGCCTCGCCAGTGACCCGGCTGCGACCACTCGCCGGATCGAGGGTCTCCGTCGCTACCTGACGGCGAACGTTCTCGCCGAGTCGGGCGCCTGCGTGTGCCGTAATCTCGGCCGGTGCAGGCGCAGTGCCCTTCGCGACCGGGCCGGCGCGTCACGGCCAAACGCCGCCTTCGCCGCCGGTCAGCTCTCCCACGTGGGCCGGCACTATGATCTCCGGCTTGGTGACCGTCCGCTGCGCATCCTGGTCATCGCCATGGAGACCGGCCGACCCCGCGAGGGCGTGAGCTTGGACGAGCGGCACGCCGAGGTGATGACCTCTGCCGCAACCGCCTTCCCCTCCCGGAACCAGCACATGAAGGGCGTCGCCAGCGCGCTGCGGCTCGCGGTGGGTCGAGATCCGGGTCCGGACCGAAACGGGGAACTGCTTCGCCTTTCCGGCCGGCTCCGGTCCGTGCATCTGTTCGACGCCTACGCCATGGCGAACCTGCGCCTGTGCTCGGCCACCGTGGCCGGCAGCGCGAAGTCGCTGGGGAACCCGACCATGAGCCGCAACTGCCTGCCACACCTGTCAGCGACCGTACGGATTCTCGAACCGACGTTGTGCATCGTGCAGGGAGTCGAGGTCCACCGGACCCTCACCTCGGTGATGAGTAACCGCCGTCGGCTCGGATCGCACCTCGAACGTGCACGAATCGCTGGAGTGGACACGCTGGTCGCCGCCTTCACCCACCCGTCGGCGATGCGCCTCACCGACCACTGGGGGCGACTCACCTCGGTGCCGTACCTGCACGGGACGGTCGTGCCGACACTCCGCGCGGCCCACCAGCTTCACCGCGCCGGCTGACCTGGCGAGGGGGAGTGGGTGCGGAGGCGGGCTGGAGGCCGGCGAGTTGGACGTAGATCTCGCGTTTGGCGGTGGCGTTGCCGCGCCGGTCGATGACGTACCCGGACAGCCAGATCCAGCCGTCGTACGTCGGCCGGTCGCTGACCGAGACGACGCGCAGGGTCAGTGCCCGGTTTCCGGCGAACTGCACCGAGGCGCGACCGTCGATCCAGAGTAGGTCGCCGGGGGCCGGGCGTGCGGTCACCAGCGGCTCTGGTTTGGTGGTCGGCAGTGCCGGGCGTGCATGGACTGCCAGTCGCGCAGTGCCCGCTTGAGCCGCTCGTTCTCCTGGGCGAGCGTGCGGATCTGCTGGTGCAGGTCGGCCAACTCGTCGGCGACCGTGGTCTGGAACTCGCGTACCTGATCGGGGTCGACCCCACGGCGACGCGGGGCGAACGTGCGGGTTCGTAGCTCGTGTGGGGTCAACCTGGCCGGGCGGCCGGTCCCGTAGGGCTGGCCACCTCGATACACCTGGGCCACGACGGTCCTTTCCTGAGGGCAGTCTGGAGCGCGGAGAGTCGGTGCGGTGGTGCGTGGAAGGGCGGGCCGTGCGTGGCCGGTGTCCGCACGGCCCGCCCGCTCGGCCGCCGCAGCCCGATCGGCGGTACGACGACAGAGCAGCTCACTGGGTCGGGACGGGCACGCGCACCCGCCCCGACCAGGGGGAACGCCTCTACTCCTCGTTGCCACGCAAGGGGAGAGGCGTGACTCAACTTAGCTGTCCCAGTCATCGGAGTCAAACGGTGAGTTGTTGTGGAGTGTCGTTGCGTGATCGAATTGGCGTGCCACGCAAGGGGAAGGTCATGCCAATCACCGCCGACTACATCCGCATCGCCGACGAGATCGTTGCCGACATCAGAGCCAACCGGCTCAAGCCGGAGGACAGGCTGCCCTCGATTGCGCAGCTTGCCGCGAAGTACAAGGTCAGTCCGTCAACGGTCAAGCAGGTCTATGTGCGGCTGGAAGCCCTCCGGGTGATCTGGCGGCACCAGGGCAAGGGTGTCTTCGTGAACGATCCCAAGCTCTGGATGCGGGAGCCGTAGGTAGCGGCTCGGCGACGGAAACGGGCCTTACGGGTGCCCCGTCCCGTGAGCGGGACGACTAGAGTCGTCGCGTGGTCGACCGGAAACTGCTCTTGTCGGACCTGCAGAAGCAGGTCAAGAACCTGGAGAAGGACCTGCGTGAGCAGGCCGAGACGGTCGTGGAGGTGCGCTCCCGGCTGCGTGGCGAATACAACCACGCCTTCAAGGTCGGCCGTACCGCCGCGACCTGGACAGCCTGGCGCGACGAGCGGGTGACACAGGTCGCCGTGGCCTGGGTGCTCGGCACCGTCTTCGTCCGCTTCTGCGAGGACAACGGCCTGCTGCCCGACCCCTACCTGGCCGGGCCGGGCGACCGCCTGGTGCTGGCCGAGGAAGCCGAGGCCCAGTTCTTCCGCGACCGGCCGGAGGAGACCCTGCGCGGCTGGATGGAACAGGGCTTCGACGCCATCGCCAGCACTCAGGCAGGGAAGTCACTCTTCGACAAGCGGCACAACCCGCTCTACCAGATCCCGCTCTCCCACGACGAGGCGAAGAACCTGATCGCCTTCTGGCGTCGGCGCAGCGAAACCGGCGACCTGGTGCACGACTTCACCGACCCCGAGTGGGACACCCGCTTCCTCGGCGACATCTACCAGGATCTCTCCGAAGCGGCCCGCAAGACCTACGCCCTGCTCCAGACCCCCGAGTTCGTCGAAGAGTTCATCCTCGACCTCACGCTGACCCCGGCGATCGAAGAGTTCGGCCACGACGTGGTCAAGATGATCGACCCCACCTGCGGCTCGGGCCACTTCGTCCTCGGCGCGTTCGAGCGACTACTGAAGGAGTGGGAGCAACACGCCCCCAACCGCGACCCCCACGAGCGAGTACGCCTCGCCCTCGACGCCGTCCACGGCGTCGACATCAACCCCTTCGCCGTAGCCATCGCCCGCTTCCGCCTCCTCGTAGCCGCCCTCCGCGCCAGCAACGTCAAGACGCTCGCCGACTCGGCCGGCTACACCCTCCCGCTGCACCTCGCCGTTGGCGACTCCCTACTGAAGCGCCGCCAGGACACGCTTCCCGGGATCGACGCAGAAGCGGACGCGATGGTCGAGTTCACCTACGCGACTGAGGACGTGCGGGAACACCCCAGCATTCTGAGTCCCGGCCGCTATCACGTCGTGGTGGGCAACCCGCCCTACATCACCGTCAAGGACAAGGGCCTCAACGACGCATACCGCGAGATGTACCCGGCCTGCTCCGGCAAGTACGCCCTGTCGGTGCCCTTCGCGCAGCGCTTCTTCCAACTCGCCAAGCCCGGCGACGGGGACGGCAAGGGTGCCGGGCAGGTCGGCCAGATCACCGCCAACTCGTTTATGAAGCGCGAGTTCGGCAAGAAGATGATCGAAAAACTGTTCGCCCTCGACGTCAACCTGACCCACGTCATCGACACCTCCGGCGCTTACATCCCCGGCCACGGTACCCCGACCGTCATCCTGGTTGGCCGCAACACCAATCGCGGCCGAGCCGGTACCATTCGCACGGTCATGGGCATCCGCGGGGAACCAAGCGCGCCCGCTGACCCACGCGAGGGTTTCGTCTGGCGGGCCATTGTCGGTCAAGTCGGCCGTCCCGGTTCCGAAAGCCAGTGGGTCGGCGTCGCCGACACCCCACGCACCGATCTCGCAGCCTTTCCCTGGAGTCTGAGCGGCGGCGGCGCAGGCGACTTGATGCAAGCAATCGAGACGGCCGGCACTGCCAGACTCGGCCCGAAGCTGTTTCGAGTGGGCTTCTACGGCGTTATGGGAGCCGACGAAGCCATGACGGCTCCGCCCGCTGCCTTCCACCGCAACAACGTCGAGGACGATCAGCATCGTCGGCTGGTACTCGGCGACGAGGAGCGTGACTGGGTCACGCTCGACGGCGATCACGCCTTCCACCCCTATGGCCAGAGTCGAAATCTGCTCCCGCTGGCGGCCATGCCTGGTCACGCAAAGCGGCTGTGGCCATACCGAACGGACTTGGGAAATCGCGCTACATTTTCCCGTGGTACCTACTTTGGTGATGGTCGGTCCTGGTTCGAATGGCATCAGATCCCCAAGGACGAACGAGCTCATAATTGGTCGATTGCCTTCGCGTTCGTGGCAACTCACAACCACTTCGTGCTAGATCGAGGTGGAAAGGTATTCGGACGTACTGCCCCCCTAATTAAGTTGCGGGAGGGGGCATCGGAAGACGATCACCTGGGGCTTATCGGATTGCTCAACACTTCAACCGGATGCTTCTGGATAAAGCGGGTTAGCTTCGATCGAGGCAACGGAGGAATCGGTGGCGGAATCGCTAGTGAGGACTGGGAGAAGTTTTACGAGTTCACGGGTACCAAGTTGCAGGAGTTTCCGCTGCCTTCGGCGTACCCGCTGGAACTTGCTCGGGAGATTGATGGGCTGGCGGGGCGGCTTGCTGGGGTGAGTCCGGCGGCGGTGGCGGGGTCTGGGGTGCCGACGCGGGAGCGGCTGGATGCCGCCGCCTATGAGTGGCACATCACCCGGGGGCAGATGATCTGCTTGCAGGAGGAGTTGGACTGGCAGGTCTACTCGCTCTACGGGCTGTTGGACGAGGACCTGACCGCGCCGGAGAGCGTCCGGCCGCCGATGCTGTCGCTGGGGCAGCGGGCGTTCGAGATCGTGCTCGCTCGGAAGATGCGCGACGAGGGGTTGGAGACGCAGTGGTTTGCGCGGCACTCCTCGACGCCGATCACAGAGCTGCCGGCGGGCTGGTCAGACGAGTACAAGGCGATCGTGCAGCGGCGGATCGCGGTCATCGAGGGCAACCGCAACATCGGGTTGATCGAGCGGCCGGAGTGCAAGCGGCGGTGGGCCACCGACGGCTGGGACAAGATGCAGGCCAAGGCGCTGCGGGACTGGCTGCTGGACCGGTGCGAGGCGCGGGAGCTGTGGTATCACCACGTCGACGGCCTGGAGCAGCCGCGCCCGCTGACCACCGCGCAGCTCGCCGACGAATTGCGCCGCGACCCCGACGTGCTCGCCGTCGCCGAGCTGTACGCGCCCGGTCAGGATCTCGGCAAGGTCATCGCCGACCTGGTCGCTGACGAGCACGTGCCGCACCTGGCGGCGCTGCGCTACAAGGACTCCGGCCTGAGCAAGCGCGCCGACTGGGAGCAGGTGTGGGACCTGCAACGGGCCGAGGACGCGCTGCCCGACGAGGCGGCGAAGCGGGAGTTCCGCAAGCAGATCCCGGTGCCGCCGAAGTACACCTCGGCGGACTTCGCCAAGGCCGGCTACTGGAAGCATCGGGGCAAGCTCGACGTACCCAAGGAACGCTTTGTGTCGTACCCGGGTGCCAGCCGCGACGGTGACCCGTCGCTGCTGGTCGGCTGGGCCGGCTGGGACCACCGCGAGCAGGCCCAGGCCCTCGCCACCCTGATCGTCGCCCGCGAACAGGAGGACGGCTGGGCTCCCGACCGGCTGCTGCCGCTGGTCGCGGGGCTGCGCGAGATCCTTCCCTGGGTACGCCAGTGGCACGGCGAGTTCGACCAGGAGTGGGGTGCCTCGCCGGCCGAGATCTATGCCGGCTTCCTCGCCGAGACGACCAACCGCCTCCACCTCACCGACGAGGCGCTGACGTCGTGGCGTCCGCCCAAGGCCACCCGGGGCCGGAAGGCGAAGCAGTGAGTACGTCGTTGACTGCCCCTGCCCGCACCGTCAGGAGATGACGATGGACGACGACATTCAGCTCATCAGTGACGGCGACGGGTTGGCCGTCATCGGCGATCCAGTGGCTGTCGAACGCTTCCTCGTCTCCGAGGGGCTGCCGTCGAAGGATCTCGGGCT
>NZ_JBFBAO010000125.1:0-16561 GCF_040682255.1 Micromonospora sp. NPDC051296
GAGTTCGCCGCCGACCTGAAGCGGATCGCGCGCGAGATGTCGGAGCAGGGCTTCGCCCACCCGTTCGGCGCCGGCTGACCACTCGCGGCCCGCGGCCACGTGGTCACGGCCCGCCGCAGTGGGCAACCCCGGGCCTGAAAGGTCCCGGAAAGCGCCGGTGCCCGAGGCGACCACGCCCGCCGGAGCACCCGGACCGCTCAACCGTGTCAACGTTCGCGCCGAGCCCACCGGTCACCCCGCGCGCCGAAGCTGGAACCGTCGCTCGCGGAGGACCGCGTGGTGTCGGCCGTGGTCAAGATATCCAGCCGGCGCCGCGGCGAGTGCGGCCACACCATCCCGCCAGGAAGGCCCTATCGGTGTACGCGGGTCGCGCACGGTCGACCACCTCCCAGCGCATTGACCGTGACACGCGGGTCACCAGCGCCGAGGAGACCGCGCTGGTTGCCGGACATCGCTCAGGCCGGGCAGCAGGGCCGCGCCCGAGTCCGCCAGCCCTCGACGGCAGTCGCGTGGCGGGTGACCAGCGAGGACAGGCTTGTAACCGCTGTTATACGAACTGGTACGTTAGTTAGCCATCCGCAGCCAACAAAGTCAAGAGTCGGTAACCGGCTGGTCATCCGCAGCGGGCACCAAACTCGACGGTCGCCACCCGGATCCGGCGCTCAACTCGTCTCGGCGTTGACCGCCTTCAGACCGCGCATCGCCAGTTCGTAGCCGGCGACACCGAATCCGGCGATGAAGCCGCCGGCGGCGCGCGCCGTCAACAGCTCGTGGTGGTACACGGCCTCACGACTGAAGACATTCGTGAGGTGAACCTCGACGATTGGCCGCCGAAGCATGCGGAGCGCGTCGAGCAGAACGACCGAACGCGTCGAGAGGCCGGCTGGGTTGATGATGACCGACGCCGACTCGTCATACGCCCGATGCACCCATTCGACGAGTTGCCCTTCGCAGTTGGATTGCCCGAAGAAGAGGTCGAAACCGAGTTCCTTGGCCAGTTCATGGCATCTCGACTCCACCTGTTCAAGGGTGACGTGCCCGTAAATGCGCGGCTCGCGCCGACCAAGCATGTTGAGGTTCGGACCGTTGAGGATGGACAACTGGTCTGGCATGGCGGTGGCCCCCCTGACTTGAAGCTCCGCAGCCGTCGCGCGGCAGTTATGGCCCCTTCAATCCGCCTGGCGGACCTGAGCGTGAGGTCGACTCGGCTCAGCTCCCAGGTCACGTCGCCGCCCACCATCGGGCGTCCGGCCGGCGCGGCGAGCCACGCCGGCCGGACCACGGTCAGTAGACCTCGATCTTGCCGGTAGAACGCGGGCTGCCCGGATCGTTGAAGAAGTACTCGCCGGTGCGGGTGAACGTGTACTGGAAGGACTCGCCGGGCTCGAGCCGGACGTCGAAGAGACCTTCGAAGAACTGGGTCACCCCGCGCTCGCCGGCGTTGTCGGGATGGTTGGTGAAGGTGACCGTCGTACCGACCGGCACCCGCAGGTGGGTCGGCGCCATACCGGCCACGGCGAACGACTCGGTCGTGCCGATCGTGCCGTTGCTCGCGTTGTACGTCCGGCCGATCACGACCGTGTTCGCCACGGCCGAGCCTTCGACCGGTCCGCCGGAGACCGGCCGGCGGATCACCGGCGGCGGCGGGGTGGGCGCGGGGCCGACGGCTCCCCCGATCTCGAACGCCCAGAGGAAGTCACCGCGTGGCGCGGAGTTTCCGTAGGGAATGCTGGTGCCGCCGGCGTAGACGGCCAGGTACTCCTTGTCGCCGACCCGGTACATGATCGGGCTCGAACTGATCGCGGCGCCGGTCTGGAAGCGCCACACCTCGCGGCCGTTGCGCGCGTCCAGGGCGAGCAGGTTGCCGTCCGGCTGGCCGATGAACAGCAGATCGCTGGCGGTGCTGAGGATGCCGTTGCCGTGGGCCAGCGAGTACGGCATGCGCTGCTTCCACTTCACCTTGTTGGTGCTCACGTCGACGGCGACGACGCCGCCGGTCTGGTACTCGCCTGGGGGCCGCAACCCGTTGCTGCTCTCGGTGAGTGAGTGCGCGGCGGCCACGTACCCGTAGCCGGTGTAGACCAGGCCGCTGCGGTGGCTGAACGACATGTGCGACCAGTCGGCCCCGCCGCCGTGCCCCGGGATCGACAGGATCGGTACGTCCCAGTGCGGGTCGTAGAGCGCGCCCTGCTCGTAGTTGGGGACGGCACGGTTGGGGTCACCCGGAACGGAGGTACCAAGCGGCTGGTCCACCACGCGTAGTTCGGTCCAGCCGCCTTGCAGCGGGAAGGGCTGGGTCGGCCAGGTCTTCTGCCGTGGCTCCTGTGGCACCGGCCGCTCGACGATGCCCAGCGGCGCGGTCCCGTTGACCCGGTCCAGGATGAAGAACATGCCGGACTTGCTGCCGTAGATGACCACCTTGTGCTGGCGTCCCTTGATCCGGACGTCGGCGAGCACCGGGGACATCACGTTGTCCATGTCCCAGATGTCGTGGTGCACCGACTGGAAGTGCCAGCGGTAGGCACCGGTACGCATGTCGAGCGCGACGATCGAGTTGGCGAAGAGATTCATGCCGCCGCGCCGGGAGCCGTCCTGGGAGGAGTTGTTGCCCCGGGCGTTGCCGAACGTCCAGTAGGTCAGGCCGAGTTCGGGATCGACGGCCGGATGGATCCAGGGGGTCGCCCCGCCCTGCATCCAGGAGTCGCCCTCCCAGGTGTCGTTGCCGAACTCACCCGGGCCCGGGGTGCCCCAAAAGTGCCAGAGGACGTCGCCGTTGCGGGCGTCGAGCGCGAGGGCGGCCCCGCGCGGGCCGTCGTTGGTGCCGCAGAAGAGCAGACCGTCGTGGTAGACGACGGCGACCTTCTCGATGTTGCCGTACCCGTTGATCTGGCGTTCCCAGGCGACCTGGCCGGTCTGCTGGTCGAGGGCGACGACGTAGTTGTCGTTGGACTTGGTGTAGACGTAGCCGCCGCCGACGGCGACGCCGCGCCGAGTCACCGAGCCGCGGGTCTGGTCGTAGCGCCACTTGGTCTGGCCGGTGACGCCGTCGACGGCGAACAGGTTGCCGATGGCCGACTCGATGTAGAGCACTCCGTCGACGGCAACGGCGGTGCTCTGGCTGTTGCCGCTGGCGAGGCCGCCCTCGATGCGGTTGACCCAGGCGCCGCGCAGCCGGCGCACGTTACCCCGGTCGATGCTGCGCAACGAGGTGTAGTTCTGGTTGCCGAGGTTGCCGCCGACCTTGGGGAAGTCCTTGTCCCCCGGGGTGTCGAAGCGGGCCAGGTCGACGGCGGTGGGCTGCTTACCGCCGGGGCCCTTGCCGCCCGCGGCGGCAGCCGGGGCGGCGACGGTCAGCCCCGCCGTCGCCGCCACGGCTGTCGCGGCGGCGCCTCTGAGCACGTCGCGTCGGTCGATCGGTGCCATACGGGTCACCTGCTTTCTCGCCACACGGGCGGCTTTGGTGGTGGAGCGGGCACGCACAGAGGTCACCGACCCCGCGCCTGCTACTCGAAGATCCCCTGGTAGATGTCCTTGATGTTCCAGTGGCCCGGGGTCGGGACGGGTTCGTTGATCATCGGAACGTCCAGCACCGCCGGCCGGCGCGCGGCGACGGCGGCGCGAAGCGCCTCCCGGAAGGAATCCGCGCTGTCGATGGAGTACCCATCCGCGCCGCAGGCGCGGCCCAACGCGGCGAAGTCCGGGCTGTAGGGCTGTCCGTCCGGTCCCTGGAAGTCACAGCCGTAGCTGCGTCCGAAGCTCGCCGATTGCAAGTCGGAGATGGTGCCGTGGGACCGGTTGTTCATCACCACGAAGATCACCGGGGCGCCCTGCTCGACCGCCATCGGGACCGCCGGTAGCTGGGCGCTCATACCGCCGTCGCCGATCAGGGCCACGACAGTGCTGTCCGGCCGGGCGATCTGGACGCCGACGGCCGCTGCGGGCCCGAAGCCCATCGTCGAGGCACCGCCCGGCGTGATGAACCGCCCCTGCTCGGGCAGCTCATAGCACTGAGCCACCCCGTTCTTGTTCCATCCGACGTCGGTGACGAGGATCGCGTCGGGCGGAAGCACGTCCCGCAGGTCGGCGAGGATCCGCTCGGGTCGGAGCGGGAAGTTGGCGCTGGTCCCCCGCTGCTGGCTGTCGCGGAAGAGGTTTCGCCGGGTGGCGGTGATGCTCTCCCGCAGTCCCGGCCGCTGCCGCGGCGTGGGTTGCCGGTCGCGGACCGCGGTGTCGATCTCCTGCACGGCATGCGTCACGTCCGCGACCGCGCCGATGGTGACCGGGTAGTTGCGGCCGATCTCCGCCGGATCGAGGTCGATCTGGATCAGCCGGCTGGGTGGGAACTGCCAGGTGTATCGGCGGTCCCAGGAGCTGGCGTCGGTCTCGGCGAAGCGGGTGGCCAGCGCCAGGACGACATCGGCCTCGCGGGTGTAATCGTTGGTCAGCTCCAGGCCCCAGAAGCCGGGCATGCCGAGGAGAAGTGGGTAGGTGTCGGGCAGCGTTCCCTTTGCCATCAACGAGTGCACGACCGGGACGTCCAGGTGTTCCACGAGCGAGCGGAGTGCGTCGAGCCCCGGGCCGCGACGCAGGCCGCCGCCGATGTAGACCAGCGGCTTCTCGGCGGCCAGCAGCAGGTCGGCGATGCGCGCGGCGACATCGGCGGGCAGACCCGGCCGTTCCTGGGCCGCGAGCGGGTAGGCGGTCGCGACGTCGCGCGGGACCGGACGCGAGAAGTGGTCCATCGGCACGCTCAGCAGCACTGCGCCGGGGCGCCCGGCGGTGGCGGTCCAGAAGGCGCGCTCGGTGTAGCGGCCAAGGTCTTCCACCCGGTGCACCTGCCACGCCCGCTTGACGAACGGCCGGTAGATCGCCGTCTGGTCGGCGTCGTGGTGGAGGTTGACCTCCTGATGCGGGTGGCGACCGTGGTAATAGGAGGGGATGTCGCCGGTGATCGCGACCAGCGGCACCGAGTCCAGCGCCGCGGTCAGCACGCCCGTCGCGGCGTTGGTCACCCCGGGGCCGACGTGCATCAGCAGGACGCCCGGCTTACCGGTGGCGCGGGCGTAGCCGTCGGCCGCATGGGCGGCGGCCTGTTCGTGGCGGGCGATGACGAACTGGATGGTGCTTCGTCCGATGGCGTCCAGCAGCGCGATGTTGGTGTGCCCGCAGGTGCCGAAGACGTACTCGACGCCGTACGACTCAAGCTGGGCCACCATGGCGTCGGCGGCGGTGACCGTCTCGCTCGCCGTGTCGGCGTGGATGATCTCGTTGACGCTCATCGCGTACCTTCCTGGTCACCGAAGAGTGAAATGCCGCGCAGCAGGAGCGTCTTGACCACGGTGTAGTCGTCGATCATCCAGCGCGGCGACTCGCGCCCGAAGCCGGAGTCCTTGACCCCGCCGAACGGAACGTGGTCGAGCCGGAAGTTCGACGACCCGTTGACGACGAGGCCCCCGACCTCGAGCTCGCGCCAGGCGGTCGTTATCCGGCGTACGTCGTGGGTGAACAAGCCCGCCTGAAGGCCGTAGCGGCTGTCGTTGCAGACCGCCACCACGTGGTCGAAGTCGTCGTAGGGCAGCACGCTGACCGCCGCCCCGAACACCTCCTCACGGACCAGTCGGGCATCCGCCGGCGGCGCGGCGACGACCGTCGGGAGCACCGTCGCACCGTCGCGGCGACCGCCGGTGGTGATGGTCGCCCCGGCGGTCGCCGCCTCCGCGGCCCAGGCCACGACCCGCTCGGCCGCCTCGTCGTCGACCATCGACCCGATGTCGGTGGCGGGATCGAGTGGGTCGCCGACCGACAGCTTCCCCACCTCGCGGGTGAAGCTGTCGAGAAACTCGTCGTAGCGGCTGCGGTGGACGTAGACCCGTTGCACCGAGATGCAGCTCTGGCCCGAGTTGCTGTACCCGGCCGCGGCGCAGATCCGGGCCGCCGCGGCGACGTCGGCGTCCTCGCACACGATCGTCGCCGCGTTGCCGCCCAGTTCCAGCACCAGCCGCTTCGCGCCGGCGGCCCGGGCGACCGCCGCGCCGGTGGCGGCGCTGCCGGTGAAGCTGATCGCCCCGACCTCCGGCGCGGCGCACAGGGCACCGCCGACCCGACCGTCGCCGTGCAGGACCTGGACCGCCTCCGGGGGCAGGCCCGCGTCGAGCAGGAGCGCGACGATCGCGGCGGACGCCGCCGGGGCCTGCGGCGGCGGCTTGACCAGCGTGGTGTTGCCCGCCGCGAACGAGGCGGCCAGCTTGTGTGCGAGAAGGTTCGCCGGGGCGTTGAAGGGCGTGATCGCGACGGTGATACCGACCGGGGCCCGGTAGGTGAACGCGGTGGTACCCACCCCGCGGGGCCAGCCGGCGACCGGGAGCACCTCGCCGCCGATCCGGCGCGCCTCGGCGGCCGACACCACGAAGGTGTCGGCCACCCGGTCGATCTCGCCTCGGCCGTCCTTGACGGGTTTGCCGAGTTCGAGGGCGAGAAGCCGAGCGAGATCGTCACGACGGGCGAGAGCCGCGTCGGCGGCCCGCTCCAACACCTCCGCCCGCGCCGCAGGCGACATGCGGGCGACCGCCCTGGCGCCACGCCGCGCGTACGCCAACGCGTTGCGCACATCGTCATCACTCGCCTGCCGCGCCGCGCTGACGACCCGGCGGGTCCACGGACCGACGCGGTCGACCGTTGCCCCCTCGGTCAGCCATTCGCCTGCGACCAGACACCCGGCCGTGACGGCTTCCGGGCCGCCCCGGAGCAGGTTGTCGAGCATCGAAGCTCCTCACACGTGAACCATCAAGCGGCACTTCTGGACCGCTGTGCGGACTACGTGTAACGTACGGGCGGCAAGGTCTCCTGGCAATAGCCGGTGCCAAAACTGTTTCCGGAGCATGACGCCGTCACATGCCAGGCCACACGAGGCCAACACCACGACCGAGGGGCAACGCATGGACGACCGACCGCTGCGCGGCGTACGGGTCCTGGACCTGACCAACGTTCTCGCGGGACCGTACTGCAGCTACCAGCTGCTGCTGCTCGGCGCCGAGGTCGTCAAGATCGAGAAGCCGGGTCAGGGCGACCTGGCGCGCCGGCTCGGCCCCGAGCCGGCGCTCAACCAGGCCGGCATCGGCGCCTCGTTCCTGGCCCAGAACGCCGGCAAGAAGTCGATCGAGCTGGACCTCAAGAATCCGGCCGACCAGGCGACCTTCGACCAGATGCTGCACGATGCGGACGTCCTGCTGGAGAACTTCCGGGCCGGAGTCCTCGCCCGGATCGGCTACGACTGGAGCACCCTGCACCGCGCCAACCCACGGCTCATCTACTGCGCCATCTCCGGGTTCGGCCAGTCCGGCCCGATGAACCAGGCACCGGCGTACGACCAGATCATCCAGGGCCTCGCCGGGATGATGAGCATCACGGGCACCCCGGAGACGGCGCCGCTGCGGGTCGGCTTTCCGGTGTCCGACTCGATCGGCGGCCTGGTCGCCGCGATGTCGATCTGCGCGGCGCTCGCCGGCCGCGCGCACACCGGAAAGGGCGTCTTCCTCGACGTGTCCATGCTGGAGGCGTCGTTGTCCGCCATGGGCTGGGCGGCGTCCAACTACCTCGTCAGCGGCATCCCGCCGGAGCCGATGGGCGATCAGAACGCCACCGCCGCACCGTCGGGGACCTTCGCTGCCGCCGACGGCCCGCTCAACATCGCCGCCAACCGACAGACCCAGTTCGAGACGCTGTGCCGGCTGGTCGACCGGATGGACCTCGTCACCGACCAACGGTTCGCGGACCGGGAGGCACGCAAGGTCCACCGCGCGGAGTTGAACAGGGAGATCAACGCGGCCCTGCGGCACCGTCCGGCCCTGGAGTGGGAGCGCCTCCTCTCCGCGGCGGGCGTTCCGTGCGCACGGATCCTGACCGTGCCGCAGGCGGTCGGGCTCGAACAGCTGCGACACCGTGGCTTCTTCACTGACCTCGCGTTTCCGGGCGATCCCGACCGGACGCTGCGGGTCAGCGGCAACGGCGTACTCGTCAACGGTGCTCCGCTGCGCGCGGAGGCGCCACCACCACTCCTTGGCCAGCACAACGGACAGATCGCGCCCAGCCGCGTCGATGCCGAGTTCGACACTTCCCCCTACGAGGAGACCGCATCGTGAACGATGAACCTGCCGAGCCGACTGTCCGGGACGTGTCCGACTGGTGGTCCACCGCTGTCTCCCGTATCGAACCCAACATCATCGAGTTCCGCGGGCGGCCGATCCAGGACCTGATCGGCCGGATCAGCTTCGCGGGTGTGATCTGGCTGATGCTCCGTGGTGACGTACCCAGCCCGGCGGCGGAGAAGCTGCTCGAGGCCGCCCTCGTGTCATCGGTGGACCATGGTCCGCACGCGCCCTCGGTGGCGGTGGCCCGGATGGCCGCGACCTGTGGGATCGGGTTGAACAACGCGGTCGCGAGCGGCGTCAACCTGCTGGGCGACGTGCACGGCGGCGCCGGGGAGCAGTGCGTGGCGCTGCTTGCCGAGATCACGCTGGCAGAACGGGAGGAGGGCGATGTCGATCGGGCGGCATCGCTGGTGATCGACCGTTGGCGGGCCCGGTCGAAATACCTGCCCGGGTTCGGGCACCGGTTCCACACCGTTGATCCGCGCCGTGACGCCCTGCTCGGTCTGGTCGAGAAAGCCGTCGCCGAGCGTGTGGTGGAGGGCACCTACCTGCGGGCCGCCACCGCCGTCGAGCGGGCACTGGCCGCCGCCCGCCCCCGCCCGGTGCCCATCAACATCGACGGGTGCACCGCGGTCGTGTACGGCGAACTGGGCTTCGCGCCGCCCCTGGCCAGGGGCCTGTTCGTGCTCAGCCGCAGCGTAGGTCTGCTGGCCCACGCCTGGGAGGAGACCGGCCAGGGCCGGCGGAACAAGGGACCGATGCCACCCTCGATCCTTCCCACCTTTCTGGACGCCTGACCGCCTACGTTGCTGCGAAACCCGCCGGTCACAGGTCTTGCCGCTCCATCCGACTGCGGCTAAGGTCTGCCTAGCAGTTCGAGTAGTCCGTTAGATGGACCTCACTCCTAGCGTCCGCGATGCACCCCGAGCCGGCCTACACCACGGTCATCGGGCGCACCGAAGGAGACACATCTGTGCGCGGCACCCCTCTTGCCGCGCCAGGACTCCCTCTATCAGTTGCAGCGGAAGGGCCACCACCATGAAGATGATCGATCGGCGTCAACTACTCCAGGGGACGGCCGCCCTCGCCGTCGGGGCAGCGCTGGCCGCCGAGCCACTCAGGGCGGCGGCTGCGCACGCCGGCCCCGGCGGACGGAAGCCGGACAGCCTCGGCACGCCTCAGCCGCTCGACGGCCGCCCGTTCCCGGCCTACGACTACACCCGCGCCAACAAGCTGCCCAAGGAGATGACCGGCTACTGGACGAAGTCGTTCGACATCGGCGGCGTGACCCGCACCGCGAAGGTCTACATCTCACCGGAGACACCGATCCGCTCCTACTACACGGTGATCGCGGTTCCCGACGGCGTCGACACCGCCGAGTTCCTGCGCAAGTCGTCCTGGCGCGACACCGCCGACCAGCGGGAGGAGGGATTGTTCGTCCTCGAACCCGGCCCCGGCGGCTGGGGCGACGCAACGCAGGAGGCCGGTTATGTGGAGGCGGCGATGGCCTTCTACCAGTCCAACCGCTACTTCTCGATCTTCGGCCTCCACTACCTCGTCGGGTACGGCCCGGGAGCACCCGCCCTGGAGGCATGGGCGGTGGCGCATCCCCTCCGCGTCATCAGCCAGGTCTACGTCGACTCCCCGGGTCTCGGGGCGGCCTACCTGAACTCCTACGCGGCGCGGGAGTTCGACGGCACGACCGAGGGCAGCTACACCACGGTCGACCTCCCCGAGGGCTTCGACCTCGTCAGGTACGACGAGACCGTGCTGCCGACGTGGTACATCAACCCGAACGAGCGGTCGATCGGCGCCAGCCTCGGCTACTGGAAGCAGGCCAACGACACCACTCACGTCGGGATCACGGACGGGAAGCTCGGCACCGTCTACCCGCAGCGTCGCGGGTCCGACCGGTGGATGACGTCGCACGCCGGCCCGATCTCCCAGGTCGCGGTCCAGAGGCGACCGACGGACAGCCTGAAGAAACAGACGACGAAGCGGATTCTCGAGTTTCTGACCTCGTACACCCGGTACGAGAACTTCTTCGCGTACGGCAACCAGCTCTTCGAGCGTGCCGACTACGCCAAGCTGGGCATCCAGGTACGCACGATGGTGGTCGAGGGGTTCGTCCGGGAGTACCTCGTCCACGTCCCCAAGTCGGCGAAACGCCAGTGGCACAAGAAGGCTCCGGTCGTGTTCGTGTGGCCCGGCAACAGCCAGACGGACAAGGTGTTCCTCGACGCCACCCAGTGGTGGAAGGTCGCCGAACAAGAGGGCTTCATCCTGGTCATCATCTGCGAGCAGTACAGCAACACGTCGGTGTCGGTGAGTCACCGCGACTCGGTCACGTTCTACCGGCAACTGCGCGAAGTCATGATCGAGCAGTACGACGTCGATCCGACGAGGTTCTACTCCACCGGACAGTCGGCGGGCAGCGGGGTGACCCAGAACCTCGCCATCGCGTTCCCGGACTACTTCGCCGCCGTCGCGTCGACGTCCTTCACCGCCGCACCGAACTCGTCGGGCACCGTCTCGATGGACGGCGTCCAGTATCCGGCCAGCGGCAGGCGAATCCCCAACCTCCAGATCTACGGCTACGGCGACCTGTCGTCGCTCGCCGGCGGGTTGTGGGACAGCACGCAGAACGGCCTGGACAGCTGGGCGCGCTATCACCTCCAGGTCAACGGTCTGCGGCTGGATGACGTGGACAACGTGGACGGACGGTTCGGCGGCTGGCGGGACCGCTTCCAGACCTGGACGTGGCAGGACCCCGACACCGCGATACCGGTACTGAAGCTCACGAAGAACATCTACCGGTCGCACAACACGATGCCCGAGGAGTGCCCGCTGCTGTGGGACTTCCTCAGGCACTACAGCCTCGAGGTCGACGCCCGCGGCAACGTGACGCGCTACTACAGCAGCTCAGGCTTCCTGCGGCCAGGCGACAAGAAGGCGTTCTGACCCCCCGCACGCACCCCGGTGTCCCACCCGGGCCGACCCCGGCATGCCACGCCCGCGCCGGGGCGGCCACCCACCACCTCGAAGGGAGCGCACCTGTGAAAATCCCCCACCGCACCGCAATGAGTCTGCTCGGCGCCGCCGTCGTGCTCGGCCTCGCGCTGACCGCCTCCTCCGCCGCCATGCCACCGGCCACCGCCGGTCCGGCCAACGGGTCCAGCACCGCCAAGAACGCCCTACAGGCGGTGTCCGACTACGGCGTTTGCCGGGGCACCAGCGTCAAGTGCTACAACGACTGGGGCAACCGGACCGACCCGAACGAGGCCGGCCGGGTGTTGATCTACACCCGTACCGTCGGCCCGCGGCACGCCCACCTCGGCACCGCCCTGCCCGCCGGGCTCAACCCGGAACTCGGACCGAACAACGTCGCCCAGGCCAACCTCGTGAACTGGCTGCGCGAGGTGGGCATCGCGGCCGACTGGACCGAGGATGTCAACCAGCTCAGCTCCGCCGGGCGGCTGCGTCCGTACCACACCGTGATCTTCCTCAGCACCACCCGGGACACCCTCGACGACAACGCGCAGACCGCGCTGATGCAGTACATCCGCGGCGGCGGCGGGTTCGTCGGCATCCACAACGCCTTCGGCACCGAGTACCACTGGAAGTGGTACGAGGGTCTGCTCGGCGGGACGAACTTCTACGACCACGGCCGGCACCAGAACGCCACCGTGCACACCGAGTCCAAGCGCGACTCCTCCACCAGCGCACTCCCGAACACCTGGGAGTTCAAGGACGAGTGGTACAACCTCCACCCGGAGCCGAGCCACGTGCAGCCGCTGCTGCGGGTCGACGAGGCGACCATGCGGGAGGGCACCACCGGCAGCCTGGGCCACCCCGGGCACGGCAAGAACCACCTCGTCTCCTGGTGCCACTACTACGACGGCGGCCGGGCCTGGCTGACCACCCTCGGGCACGACGTCGCGGCCTGGACCGACGCCGAACTGGTGGGCGACACCCACTTCCGCCAGCACGTCGTGGCGGGCATCCGCAGCACCATGGGCATCACCACGTTCTGCCAGAAGTGAGCTGACCGCCGGCTCCAGCGCAGAACGGCCGTGGCCGGCACGGGGAGAACCCGTGCCGGCCACGTCATCGGTGGTGGTTCAGCTCGCGTACGCCTCCAACTCCCAGAGCGAGTGGCCCCACGCGGTGCCCCGGGCGGTGCCGTAGATCCGCAGGTAGCGGCCGTTGGCACCGAGCCCGGTGTGCTCGTCTACGCCGCCGTCGGCGCCGGTCACCGTCCGCACGTTCGTCCAGGTGGTGCCGTCGTTCGAGGTCTGGATGAGGTACGAGCTGCTGTACGCCGCCTCCCAGGTCAGCTTGACCCGGCCGATCGCCGTCGGGCTGCCGAGGTCCACCCGGATCCACTGCGGATCCGAGAACTCGCTCGACCAGCGGGTGGTGAGGCTACCGTCCACCGCCTGGGCGCCGGCCATGCCGGCCCCTTCGACACTGGACGTCTGCGTCGGCTTGTTCAACAGCAGGTTGGCGCCCGGCGGCCCGGTCGGACCGCCGGTACCGCCATACACCTCGAACTCGAACAGCGAGTAGCCCCAGCCGGTGCCCCGGGCGGTGCCGGTGAGCCGGACGTAGCGGCCGGTGCCGGTCAGGCCGGTCAGGTCGTCCACACCGCCGTCGCCGCCGGTCACCGTCCGGATCGTGGTGAAGTTGACCCCGTCCGGCGAGGTCTGGATCTGGTACCCGGTGCCGTACGCCGCCTCCCAGGTCAGCTTGACCCGGTTGATGGCATACGTGGCGCCCAGGTCCACGTCGATCCACTGCGGGTCACTGAACTCGCTGCTCCAGCGGGTGCCGAGCACGCCGTCGAACGCGTTCGCCGCGACGAAGGCACCCTCGACGCTGGAGGCCCGGGCCGGTTTGCCCCGCGCCAGGTTGGCGCCCGGCTCGGGGTCGGGATCCGGCCCGGGACCGCCGGGGCTGGTGGAGAGGGTGAACTCGTCGAGGTCGTACATGCCGCCGCCACCCTTGAAGACGAGGAACAGGGTGCGGGTGCCGGTCGGGGCGGTGACCGCGCCGGTGACCGTGGCGAAGGTGGCGTACCCGCCGGTGGGTACCACGGTGGCCGAGCCGACCAACGGACCGGTGGGCGAGTCGACCCGCAGTTCCAGCGTGCCGCCGGCCCCGGCCGGGGCGCCCACCCGGGCGCTGAACGACTGGATGCCGGTCAGGTTGTACGGGTGGAACGAGATCCAGTCGTTGTTGTCGATGTAGCCGACGGCCGCGCCGCCGTGCGCGCTGCCCGGCGTGGTGACCTGGATGCCGGAGGAGTCGCCGAAGTGCTCGGCCTGGCGGGTGCGGGGTTGCAGCACCGACTGGGCGTGCGTGGTCAGTGGCGGCTGGCCGCCCCCGCCCAGGTCGGTGTAGGACGCGTCGATGATGCCGAAGATGTTCGCCGCGGTGTCGTGCTCGCCGTCGGCCGAGGTCTGGATGACCCCGGTGCAGCCCTGCGTGCTGCTGATCTGGTGGCCGTGCGAGTCGTGGCCGAGGACGTAGCTGACCTTCACCCGGGCGCAGTCGATCGTGCCGTCCTGGGCGTCGGTGACGGTGACGGTGAACGGCACGGCGTCGCCGAAGTTGAACGTCTGCCCGTTCGCCGGGGCGGTCACGGTGACCACCGGGGCGCTGTTGCCGACCGTGATGACGGTGCTCGCGGTGCCCGTCTTGCCGGTGCTGTCCCGGACGGTCAGCGTGGGATTGCGGACCCCGTTGGTGGTGTAGGTGTGGCTGGGGTTCGGCACCGTGGAGTCGGTGGTGCCGTTGTTGTCGAAGTCCCAGGCGTAGGTGATCGGATCACCGTCCGGGTCGAGCGTTCCGGCCGAGGAGAACTGCACGGTCAGTGGTGCGGTGCCGCTGGTCGGGGTGGCCGAGACCACCGCGATCGGCGCCCGGCCCTCGCGGGCGTACTCGATGCGGTACAGCGCCGAGTTGGCGTCGCCGTTGAACCAGCCGGTGCCGTAGTCGAGCACGTAGAGGGCGCCATCCGGGCCGAACTCCATGTCCATGACCTGGGTGCCGGTCCACGGGAACGGGTTGATCTTGAATGGTTGGCCGGCCGAGTCGAGCTTGATGTTCTTGATCCAGCGGCGGCCGAACTCGCCGGCGAAGTAGGTCCCGTCGAAGTACTTCGGGAATGCCACGGCGGAGGTGTTGTTCGGGTCGTACCGGTAGACCGGGCCGCCCATCGGGGACAGGCCGCCTCCGGTGAACTCCGGTGGAGAGCCGGATCCGCCGTAGGGCAGCCAGGCCGGGATGGCCGGCGGCAGCTGGGTGATGCCGGTGTTGTTGGGCGAGTCGTTCACCGGCCCGCCCGCGCAGTTGAACTTCGGCCCGGACGGCCCGGACGGGAAGGTGTAGTCGTTGTAGGCGTCGTTGCGGGCGGTGCAGTACGGCCAGCCGTAGAACCCGGGCCGGTCGATGCGGGCGAACTCCACGTTGCCCGCCGGTCCCCGGTTCGGGTCGGCGGTGCCCGCGTCCGGGCCGTAGTCACCGAGGTAGACGATGCCGGTCGCCTTGTCCACGCTCATCCGGAACGGGTTGCGGAAGCCCATCGCGAAGATCTCCGGGCGGGTCCGCGCGGTGCCCGGGGCGAACATGTTGCCGGCCGGGATGGTGTAGCCGCCCGCCGCGCTCGGCCTGATCCGGAGCACCTTGCCACGCAGGTCGTTGCTGTTGGCCGAGGTGCGCTGGGCATCGAAGGCCGGGTTGCGGCCGGGTCGCTCGTCGATCGGGGTGAACCCGGCGGAGTCGAACGGGTTGGTGTCGTCCCCGGTCGACAGGTACAGGTTGCCGGCCGCGTCGAAGTCCATGTCACCACCGACGTGGCAGCACATCCCCCGATCGGTGGGCACGTCCAGGACCAGCGTCTCGCTGGCCAGGTTGATGGTGTGGTCCGCGTTGACGGTGAACCGGGACAGCCGGTTGACGCCCTGCCAGCGGGCGAAGTCCGCCGGGGTGCCGGTGGCCGGCGCGCCGCCACCGGGAGTGTCCAGCGGTGGCGCGTAGAACACGTACACCCAGCGGTTGGTGGCGAAGTTCGGATCGACCTTGATCCCCTGCAGGCCCTCCTCGTCGCCGGTGTAGACCGGCAGGGTGGCGGCGACCTTGGTGTTGCCGGCCGCGTCGGTGTACCGGATGACGCCGTTGCGCGAGGTGTGCAGCACGCCCCGGTTCGGCAGTACGGTCAGACTCATCGGCTCGCCGGTCTCGGCCACGCCCTTGGCCAGCTCGACCTGCTGGAAGTTGGTGTTGACGGTGCCGCCGCACTCGGTCTCGACCGCACCGGCCGCGCCCAGGATCCCGCCGAGCAGGTGTTGACGGAAGTTCGCCTCGGCGTACGACTCGTCGGTGTGGCCGAGGCCGGTGTACCAGGCCCGGCCGCCGGAGTAGTTGTGGCACCAGGAGATCGGATGGTCGTACCCCATGCTGCCGCCGGAGTAGGTGCTCTCGTCCAGCGTCGCCAGCACGTGCACGCTGCCGCGCGGGTTGGTGCGGTAGTTGTACCACTCGTCCAGCCGGGTCCAGCGTTGCGGCAGCGTCGCGGTGGACGGGTGCACCTGGTCGGCCACCTTGATGGTGGCGGTCTGGTTGGCCGGGTGCGAGGCGAAGTACGCCCCGACCAGACCGCCGTACCAGGGCCACTCGTACTCGGTGTCGGCGGCGGCGTGCACGCCCACGTACCCTCCGCCGCCCCGGATGTAGCGCTCGAACGCGGCCTGCTGGGTGGCGTTGAGGACGTCGCCGGTGGTGGACAGCCAGATCACCGCGGCGAACCGGGCCAGGTTGGCGTCGGTGAACTGGGCCGAGTCCTCGGTGGTCTCGACGGTGAACCCGTTGGCGGTGCCGAGCTGCTGGATGGCGGCGATGCCGGGGGCGATGGAGCCGTGCCGGAATCCGGCGGTCTTGCTGAACACCAGCACGGTGAACGGTGCGGCGCTGGCCGCAGGCGGCGCGGCGACTATGCCGCCGGCCACGAGGACCGCGCTCAGCACGGCGCCGAGCCACGATCTCAGGGATCTGCGCACGGTAGGTCCTTTCCACGGTGTGGTTGGGGCGTGCGCCGATCACGCCTGTTGAGGAGGTGGTGGTGCCGTGCCTGGTTGCGGCTCGCCCAACGCGCCGTCGCCGCCGCGAGCCATGAGACATCTAAATACATCGTTACGGCTGGGTTGCCGGCCCGTCAAGGGTTCTTCCGACATCCGTGTGTACGTGCTGGACCCGGCGCTCGGCCTGGTGCCGCCCGGAGTCCTGGGCGAGCACGATTTGGCATCCCCGACCACGGCGACCAGGGCCGATGGTCAGGCGCATGTCACGGCCGCAGCAGGGTCTTGATGGCGCGGCATCCGTCCATCGCCCGGTAGCCCTCGGCCGCCTGTTCC
>NZ_JBFBAO010000126.1:0-16536 GCF_040682255.1 Micromonospora sp. NPDC051296
ACCCGCTCGGTGGCGGTCAGTGGGCGGGTCATGGGGCCTCCACCAGCGTGACGGCGTTGACGCCGCCGAAGCCGAACGCGTCGCACTGCACCAGGCGGGGCGTCGACGCCGTGGCCGTGGTCGCGAACCGCAGTCCCGCCCCCTCGGGTAGCGGGCGGCGCAGCCCCACCACCGGCGGCACCCGGCCGCCGGCCAGGCAGCGCCAGGCCACGTCGACGTTGACCAGCGCGGCGGCGCCGGAGGTGTGCCCGGTGGCGCCCTTCACGGCGGTGACCAGCGGGTCGCCGCCGGCGGCCACGAGCACCTGCCGGATCGCCTCGGATTCGGCGGGGTCGTTGAGCGCGGTGCCGGTGCCGTGCGCCACGACCAGGTCCACCTCGGCCGGGTTCCGGCCGCCGCGGGCCAGCGCGTCGCGCATCGCCCGCGCGATACCCGGCACGGCGGGAGCGGTCTCGTGGTGGGCGTCGCAGGACAGGCCGGTGGCCACGATCCGGGCCAGGGCCGGGCCGGCGTCGTCGTCGGGCACCAGCACGGCGGCGACCGCACCGTCGCCGAGCAGCACCCCCTGCCGGTCGGCGTCGAACGGGCGTACCGCGTCGGTCGGGTGGTCGACGACCCGGCCGATCATTGCCAGCATCGACTCGGTGGTCGCGTCGACGCCGCAGACCAGCACCGCGTCGGCGTCGCCGAGCATGAGCAGGTCCTCGGCGAGGGCTAGCACGTGTCCACCCGCGCTGCACGCGTTGCTGACCGTCACGACCTCCTGCAGGCCGGGCACGGCAGCGCGTACCGCGTCGCCGAAATGCAGCCGGTGCGCCGGGAACGCCGCACCGCCGGTGGCGTACGCCTCCACCGCGGCCAGTTCCCGCAGCCCGGTGCCGACCAACGCCACCATCCGACGCCGCCGTGGATCGAGGCCGCAGTCGGCGATGGCCCGGCGGGCACAGTCGGCGACCCACCGGCTGGCCGCGAAGGCCCGCGCCGCGCCGTCGTCGACGTGGTAGCCGTGGGCGACGTTGAGTGCGGTCGGCTCCCCGTGTCGCAGCGGCCCGATCCCGCTGCGCCCGGCGAGCAGCGCCGCGAAGGTCTCCGCCCCGTCGCCGAGGCAGGTACGCAGCTGGCTAGCGGTCAGACGCGCCGGCACCGGGCCACCCCCTGACGATGGCGGCGGCGGTGCCGCCGTCCGGGCTGCGCCCGGTCAGCAGCGCCAGCCTCGGGGCCGGCTCGGGCGGCTCGGAGGCCAGGAAGCTGGCCAACGCGAGACCTCCGGTGGCCGCGTCGCAGCGCCCGAACAGCCGGCTGACCCGCAGCCGGGCCGGTACGTGCCCGAGCGCCGCGCAGGCGGGGGCGTACTCGTCGGTGTCGTCCGGGTCCGTCTCGCCGGTGAGGACACAGCTGATGTCGGCCGGCTCGACGCCGGCGCGGCGGACCGCCCGGGTGACGCAGCCGGTCAGCGCCTGGTCGGCCGCCGGGCCGCCGCCCGGCCCGTACCCGGTGGTCAGGGCGAGCACCTCGGCCTCGCGGCGCGGGCCGGCCCAGTCGGGTCGGTCGGCTCGGGTGAGCAGGAACACCGCGGCGGCCTCCCCGGTCGGGGTGGACCGCCCGGGCTGGCCGGTCAGCCAGGTCGTCCAGGCCCGGTGCGGGCTGAACTCCTCGACCGCGCCGACCAGCATCGCGTCGACGTAGCCGCGGGCGATGGCGTTGGTGCCGTAGCGCAGCGCGTCGAGGAAGGCCAGCGGGCCGGTCGCCACGGTGGCGTTGACGCCACGCAGGCCGTAGCGGATCGCCGCCTGGCCGGCGGCGCAGTTCATCACGGTGTTGGGAAACAGCACCGGGTTGACCAGGTACGGCTTGTCCTGGACCAGGGTCTCCCGGGTGTAGTCGCTGGTCGAGCGGAAGCTGCCCAGCGAGGTGCCGAGCACCACGCCGAGCCGGGACCGGTTGGTGTCGTCCACCTCGACGGCCGCGTCGCGCAGCGCGTCCCCGCAGGCCACCACGGCCAGCGCGGTCGCCCGGTCGTAGAAGCTGGTGCCCTTGCGCCCCAGGTGGGCGCGGACGTCGAAGTCGACCAGCGCGTGCCCGGTCGGGGTGGGCAGCGGCTCGTCGGACAGCGCGGTCACGTCGACCGGGGTGGCCGGCGGCGGCTCGACCGGCCAGGCACCGCCGGGGGTGGTGCTGGCCGCGACGCCGACCGGCCGTGCGTCACCGGCCGCGGCGGTGCCGACGACGGTGGCCAGGCGGTCGGCCAGGGCGGCGCGGCCCACCCCGGCGGGGCTGGTCGCGCTCCATCCGGTGATCACGACGCCACTCATTCCACGGCTCCGATCAGGACGATGGCGTTGTTGCCGCCGAAGGCGAAACCGTTGTTCTGCACCACCCGCACGCCGGCCTCCCGGGCGGTGTTCGGCACCGGGTCCAGCCCGGCCAGGGCCGGGTCCGGGGTGGACCAGTTGATGGTCGGCGGCAGGAAGCCGTGCGCGATGGCGAGCGTCCCGGCGATCGCGCCGAAGCCGCTGGCCGCGCCCATGGTGTGGCCCATCATCGACTTGATCGAGCTGACCGGGGGCACCCGGTCGCCGAACACGTCGAAGATGGCCTGGGCCTCCACCGAGTCGTTGGCCGGGGTTCCGGTGCCGTGGGCGCAGATGTAGTCCACGTCCTCCGGTTTGATCGAGGCGTTGCGGTGTGCCGCGCGCATGCAGTTGGCGATGCTGGCGCGGTCCGGTGCGACGGGATGGCTGGCGTCGCAGTTGACGCCGTACCCGAGCACCTCGGCGTAGATGCGCGCGCCCCGGGCCCGCGCGTGGTCCAGGGTCTCCAGCATCAGGATCGCCCCGCCCTCGCCGGTGAGGATGCCGGAGCGGTCCCGGTCGAACGGTGAGCAGGCGTCGGCGGTGAGCGCGCCCAGCCGGAAGAAGCCGGCGTGGGCCCAGCGGCAGACCGAGTCGGCGCCGCCGGCGAACATCACCTCCGCCTCCCCGGTGACCAGCATGTCGTACGCGTAGCCGATCGCGTAGTTGCTGGCCGAGCAGGCGGTGGCCAGGGTCAGCGACTCCCCGGCCAGCTCCAGCTCGGTGCTGACCGCGTGGGCGAGCCGGCCGGCCGGGACCTGCCCGAGCAGGTCCGGGTCCATGCCGCCGAAGCCGGCCTCGACCTGCTGGGCGGTGACCGTCTCGACCACCACCGACTCGCCGCTGGTGGTCCCGACGACCACCCCGGCCCGGTCGGCGGCGACCGTCGCCGGGTCGAGGCCGGAGTCGGCCAGGGCGAGCCGGGCGGCGGCCGCCGCGAACTGGCCGGAGCGGCCCCACCGCGCCGCCTCGATCCGGCGTAGCAGCGTCTCGGGGCGGAACCCGGGCACCTCACCGGCGTTGCGGTGCGGAAACCCGCTGGCGTCGAAGCTGCTGATCGGGGAGATGCCGGACCGGCCTTCCCGTAGGCCGTCGGTGAACGCGGACACGCCGATCCCGATGCTGGACACCGGGCCGAGCCCGGTCACCACGACCCGGTGCACGGCTCAGGCCTGACCGGCAGAGTGGCGCACCACGGCGTCGTAGACCGACTTGAGGTTGTTCAGCTGGGGCAGCTCCGACTGCGGAATCTCGATCTTGAACTTCTTGTCGATCCGGGCGAGGATCTCGATGGCCCGCAGCGAGTCGGCCTGGTAGTCCTCGGCGAAGTCGCCAGTCTCAGTGAGCTCCTCCGGCTCGAGTTCCAGCACCTCCGCCACGATGTCGCGGAGTTCGGCCATGCGGGGGTCGGTCTGCGTCATGACAGGTCAGCCTTTCCAGCGGAGGGTTGACGGAGGCGGTGGCGTCCCGCGCCGGGACGGTTCCCGGGCGGTGGAGACGCCGGCACCTGGCGGGGTGGCGGTCGCCGCGCCGACCGGAGCCGGCGCCGTGAGCGCCGTACGCGGACGTCGGGCGGCCATCAGCGTGCCGACGCGGGCGATGCGGCGATCACCGACGTACGTCTCGCCGGTGGCGAAGGCGGTGTCGGCGATCACCCGTTCGAGGTGGACGGTGTGGCGCAGCACGTCGCCCGGGTAGGCGGCGCTGTCGAAGACGAAGTCCCGGGCCCCGACGAACATCAGCACCTGGTCGTCGCCGACCGGTCCGTCGGCCTCGGCGAGCCAGAGCAGGGCGGCGGTCTGCCCGAGCGACTCCACCAGCAGCGACGCCGGGTACGCGTAGTCGCCGGGCGGCGCGTCGTCGGTCAGGTCCCGGTAGCAGGGTTCGGTGGCGGTGACCGCCTTGACCGCCTCGATGCGGGTACCCGGCGTCATCGTCAGCACCCGGTCGACCAGCAGCAATGGAAAACGCTGCGGCAGCAACGCACGGACCTGGTGCTGCCCGAGCCCTGCGCTCGCCGGGCCGGCGGATCCGGCAGTGGTGGTGACGAGCCCGGCCGTCGTGGCGATGCCGCCGTCGGGCCGGTCTGCGACGTCACTGCCGTCGGGCCGGTCGGGGGCGCTGCCGTCGAAGCGGGCCCGCAGCGTCACGGTCACCGTGCCGTCGTCCCGGCGGCCCGAGGCGGTGACCGCCCATCGCTCGGGCCCGTCGGCGACCGCGACGATGTCGAGGGTCAGCCGGTCCGGCGGCAGCAGCGGCGCCAGGAAGCGCACCGCGTCCACCGAACGCAGCCGCAGCCGGGGCCGGCCGGCGCCGCGCAGCGCGATGTCGACCGCCTGTACCAGCGCCTCGACGATGAACACGCCAGGGAACACCGGGAAGCCGGGGAAGTGGCCGCACAGGTTCGGATCGTCGAGGCGGACCGGCACCCCGGCGATCACCTCCACCCGGCCGCCCTCGGCGCTGACCTGAAGGTCGTCGACGGCGGCCAGCGGGGCGGCGCCGGGCGGGCAGGGTCGGCCGGTGGCGGCGGCCGGGGCGGGGGCGCTCACAGCGTGATGCCCCCGTCGACCTGGAAGACCTGACCGGTGACGTAGCCGGCGCGCGCCGAGCAGAGGAAGGCGACCAGGTCGGCGACGTCCTCGGGGCGGCCGAACCGCCCCAGCGGGATCTGCCCGAGGGCCTGTTCGCGCAGCTTTCCGGAGAGCGCGTCGGTCATGTCGGTCTCGATGAAGCCCGGGGCGACCACGTTGACCCGGATGCCGTACCGGGCGGTCTCCTTGGCCAACGACCGGCTCAGCCCGATGATGCCGGCCTTGCTGGCCGCGTACGCGGTCTGGCCGGTGTTGCCGTAGACGCCGGCCACCGAGGACATGTTGACCACCACCCCGGCGCGGCGCTTCATGAACCGGAAGGTCACCGCCCGGCAGAAGTTCCAGGTGCCGGTGAGATTGGTGGACAGCACCGCCTGCCAGTCCGCCTCGGTGGACAGCACCAGCGGGCTGTCGCGGGTGATGCCGGCATTGTTGACCAGGCAGTCGATCGGGCCCAGCACGTCCTCGGCGGCCCCGACGAACTCCTCCACGGCGGCCAGGTCGGCCACGTCGCAGGGGGCGAAGTGCACCGGCACCCCGAAGGCCGCCACCTCCGCTCGGGTCTTGGCCGCCGCCTCGCTGGCGCTGCTGTAGCAACCGGCCACCGCGTAGCCCTGCTCGGCCAGCCGGAGCGCCGTGGCCCGGCCGATGCCCCGCGAGACGCCGGTCACCAGAGCTCGGAGCTGAGTGGTCAAGCCAACCTCCCCTGTCGGACGCCTGCCGACTGGACGCAACACGACACGTCACTGGCGGGTGTGTTGTATCTTCCCCGCGCCAACATACTGACCCATCGGTACCGCGATCAGCAAGCGGTGTCGTATGTTTGCTTTGCCGTTCCGGCGGGCACCGCACCGAGCTCGGCGAGCACCTGCGCGGTGTGCTGACCGGGCGCCGGTGCGCCCTGGCGGACCCGGGTCGGAGTACGGGAGAACTTCGCCGCCGGCCCGACGATCGGGGCGGTGCTGCCGTCGCTGAGCACGGTGGGTTGCAGCATCGACCGCTGCGCCACGTGCGGGTCGGCGACCACCTCCGCAACCGTGCGGACCCGGGAGACGGTCAGGCCCCGGTCGACCAGCGCCGCGACCGCGACGTCGGCGGGTCGGGCGGCGCACCAGCCGGCGACCACGGCGTCCACCTCGGCCCGGTTGGCCAACCGGTCGGCCGCACGGGCGAACCCCGGGGCGCGGGCCAGGTCCGGTCGGCCCATCGCCTCGGCCAGTGCCCGCCAGTGCCGGTCCAGCGCGACGGCGAGGTAGACCTGCCCGTCGGCGCAGTCATAGACGTTGGCGGGCACCACGAAGTCGGTCTGGTTGCCCCAGCGCGCCGGTGGCCGCCCGGCCGCGGCCAGGGTGTGCAGGCCGGCGCCGCCGGCGAGCATGGCGTCGAACATCGCCACGTCGACGTGCTGTCCCTCGCCGGTGCGCCGGCGGTGCCACAGGGCGGCCAGCGCGCCGATCGCGCCGTGCAGGCCGGCCAGTTCGTCGGCGAGGAACGTCGGCGCGCGTACCGGGCCGCCGTCGGGGTCGCCGTTGAGCGACATCCACCCGCTGGCCGCCTGCACGATCGGGTCGTACGCCGCCTCGGCCCGCCGGGCGCCGTACTGGCCCCAGCCGGAGATGGAGACGAAGACCAGGTCGGGACGGACCGCGCGGCACTGCGCCCAGCCCACCCCCCACCCGTCGAGGGTGCCCGGTCGGTAGTTCTCCACCACCACGTCGGCGGTGCCGACCAGTCGCAGGAACGTCTCCCGGCCCGACGGCTCGCGCAGGTCGAGCCCGACGCTGCGCTTGTTGCGGTTGACTGTCTGCCGGAACCAGGACAGCCCGGTGCCCGGTATCCGGGGCGGCACCTCGCCGTCGCGGCCGTGCGGCAGCTCCACCCGGATCACGTCGGCACCCAGATCTGCCAGGATCGCGCTGGTCAATGGCCCGGACCACACCTTCGTCACGTCCAGCACCCGGACCCCGTGCAGCGGTCCGGCCAGGTCGTCGCGGGCCTCGCGGTAGAAGTCCGCCGCGTCGCGGTACAGCTCTGCGCCGTCCACCCGGCTCACACCCTTTGCAGGATCGACGCGGTGCCCAGCGCGCCACCGCAGCACATGGTCACCAGGGCCAGTTCCCGGTCGGCGCGTTCCAGCTCGTGCAGCGCGCTGACCAGAAGCCGGGTGCCGGAGGCGCCCAGCGGGTGGCCCAGCGCGATCGCGCCGCCGTTGACGTTGACCCGGTCCGGATCGGCGTCGTGGGCGGCCGTCCAGCCGAGCACGACGGCCGCGAACGCCTCGTTGACCTCGGCCAGGTCGATGTCGGACAGCCGCATCTTGGCCCGGTCGAGGATCTTGCGGGTGGCCACCACCGGCCCCTCTAGCAGCAGGTACGGGTCGGATCCGGTGACGACCTGGTGCAGCATCCGGGCCCGGGGACGCAGCCCCAGCGCGGCGGCCCGTTCGGCCGACATCCACAGGACGGCCGCCGCGCCGTCGGAGATCTGCGAGGTGGTGCCGGCGGTGTGCACGCCACCGTCGACGGTGGGCCGCAGGGCGGCCAGGCCGTCCGGGGTGGTCTCGCGCAGGCCCTGGTCCCGGGCCACCTCGACGGTGCCGCCGGCGCCGTCGGGCGCGCGTACGGCGACGACCTCGGCGTCGAACCGCCCCTGCGCCCAAGCCCGCGCCGCACGTTGCTGGGAGCGCACCCCGTACGCGTCGGCGGCGGCCCGGTCCACGCCGTACTTGGCGGCGATCCGTTCCGCGCCGCCGAACTGCGCCTTCGGTGGGTCGTCCCACGGGTAGTCGTCGGTCTTGTAGTGCCCGGGGCCCTGGTAGAGGTTGGTGCCCACCGGCACCCGGGACATCGACTCCACCCCGCAGGCGATGCCCACGTCGATAACGCCGGCGGTGATCAGCGCGGCCACCAGGTGGTTGGCCTGCTGCGCCGAGCCGCAGGAGACGTCCACTGTGGTGCAGGCCACCTCCGGGTCCAACCCGGTGCTCAACCAGGCGTTCCGGGTCACGTTGAGGCTCTGCTCGCCGACCTGGGTGACGCAGCCGCCGATGATCTGGTCCACCTCCGACGGTGGCAGGCTGACCCGGTCGAGCACCTCCCGCTGCACGGTACGCAGCAGCTCGACCGCCTTCAGTCCGCTGAGCCACCCGTCGCGCCGGCCGATCGGGGTGCGCGCCGCGGCGACGATGACCGCCTCTGCCACGGCGCTCACTCCTCGCGCAGCGACAGGGCGAGCTTGGGGCAGCCGCGTACGGCCGTCTCCACCTGCGGCAACTGCGCCGCCGGCGGCTGCTCGGTCAGCACGTACATGAAATCGTCGTCCCGGATCTCGAACACCTCGGGCGCGCTGTCGGCGCAGACCCCGTGGCTGTCACACCGGTCGTAGTCCACGACTATCCGCATCGTCTTCTCCCACGCTCGTGTCGGGTTGGCCGGGCACGCTCACGATAGATGACGCATGTAGGATTTGCCGACACACAGAAGCGACAGACACTTGTGCGCGAGAAGACACGTCGCATAGCGTCGGTCGGGTCCGCCCCGGGCGGAGGCAGTCCCGTCCGGTACGTCCTGGAGGCCGACCATGCTGACCGGATGCGTCCCCTGGCCCGACGACTTCGCCCGGCGTTACCGCCGCGACGGCATCTGGCGCGGGGAGGTGCTGGGTGACCTGCTGCGTTCCTGGGCGGCCCGGGACCCCGACCGCACCGCCGTGGTGACCCGCCACGGCCGGTACGGCTACGCCGAGCTGGACACCCGCGCCGACCGGCTGGCCGCCGGGCTGGTCGGGCTCGGCATCGGGCCCGGCGACCGGGTCGTCGTGCAACTGCCGAACACCCCGGACTTCGTGGTGACGTGTGTGGCGCTTTTCCGGATCGGCGCGCTGCCGGTGCTCGCGCTGCCCGCCCACCGCCGGGCCGAGCTGGTCTACCTCGCCGAGTACTCCGGCGCGGTGGCGCTGGTGGTGCCCGACGTGGTGGCCGGCACCGACCACCGGGACCTGGCCCGGGCCGTCCGTCAGGCGGCGCCCGGGGTCAAGCACGTCCTGGTGGCCGGCGAGGCGCAGGAGCTGACCGCGCTCGCCGACATCGACGCCGATCCGGTGCAGCTGCCCGCCCCCGATCCGTCGGAGGTGGCGTTCTTCCTGCTCTCCGGCGGGACCACCGGCCTGCCCAAGCTGATCCCGCGTACCCACGACGACTACGCCTTCCAGCTGCGGGCCACCGCCGAGGCGATGGGCTTCGACGAGCACGGCGCGTACCTCGCCGCGCTGCCGGTGGCGCACAACGCCGCGCTCGGCTGCCCCGGGGTGCTGGGGGCGCTGCGCGCCGGCGGGCGGGCCGTGCTGGCCGCCAGTCCCGCCCCGGACGAGGTGTTCCCCCTGATCGCGGCCGAGCGGGTCACCCTGACCACGCTGATGCCGGCACTGCTGCCGGTGTGGACGGAGACCGCCGGCATCTTCGGCGCCGACCTCTCGAATCTGATCATCGAGGTGGGCGGCGCCACGCTCAGCCCGGAGGTGGCTCGCAAGGTGCGACCCGCCACCGGCGCCACCCTGACCCACTGGTTCGGCATGGCCGAGGGCGTGCTCTGCTTCACCCGGCCCGGCGACGGCGACGAGGCCGCCGCCACCACCCAGGGCACCCCGCTCAGCCCCGCCGACGAGCTGCGAGTGGTGGACGACACCGACCGTGACGTCCCGGCCGGCGAGGTCGGTGAGCTGCTGGCCCGCGGCCCGTGCACGCTGCGCGGCTACTACGCGGTGCCGGAGCACAACCGCACCGTCTTCACCGCCGACGGGTTCCTGCGCACCGGCGACCTGGTGCGCCGCGACCCCGCCGGGCGGCTGGTCGTGGTGGGCCGGATCAAGGACGTGGTCAACCGGGGCGGCGAGAAGGTCTCCGCCGACGAGGTCGAAGGGCACCTGGTGGCCCACCCGGCGGTCCGCACCGCCGCCCTCGTGCCGGTACCCGACTCCCGGCTCGGCGAGAAGAGCTGCGCGGTCATCGTCGCCCGGGGCGCTGCGCCCAGCCTCGCCGAGGTGCGCGACTTCCTGCGCGAACGGGGCCTGGCCGACTTCAAGCTCCCGGACCGGCTGCACGTCACCGGAGAGCTGCCGTACACCCCGGTCGGCAAGATCGACCGCCGGGCGCTGGCCCGCGAGCTGGCGGCGGCGTGACCCGCCCGCCGCTCACCGCCCCGGTCACCGGCACCGAGGGGGTGCTCTGGCTCGACGGGCTGCCCGCCGACCAGCTCGCCGCCCGGCCGCCGCTGGACGGCGACACCACCGCCGACGTCGCCATCGTCGGCGCCGGCTACACCGGACTGTGGACCGCCTACTACCTGAGCACGTTGCGACCCGAGCTGTCGGTGGTGGTGGTCGACGCCGGGCGGGCCGGCTTCGGCGCCTCCGGCCGCAACGGCGGCTGGTGCACCGCGGAGATGCCCGCGCTGCTGATGAGCCTGGTCCGCCGGCACGGCCCGATGGCCGCGATGCGGCTGTACCGGGCCGGTCAGCGCACCCTGGACGAGCTGCACCGGGTGTTCACCGCCGAGGGGATCGACGCGCACTGGCGGCACGACGGCTCCCTCTACGTGGCCCGCAGTGCCCCGCAGGTCGACCGGCTGCGCGGCTGGCACGACGTGCGGGCCCGGCTCGGCATCGGCGGGCTCACCCTGACCGTCGGCCCGCAGGCCGCCGAGCGGGTCGGACTGGCCGGCGTGCGCGCCACCGCGTACACCCCGCACTGCGTCACCGTGCAGCCGGCCCGCATCGCCCGCGGCCTGCTCGCCGCAGTGGAACGCCGGGGCGTCCGGGTCGCCGAGCACACCCGGGCCACCCGGATCGCCCCCGGCCTGCTGGTCACCGACTCCGGGACGATCCGCGCCCGGTCGGTGCTGTGCGCCACCGAGGGCTACACCGCCCGCCTGGCCGGACACGCCCGCCGGGTGCTGCCGCTGCACTCGTACGTGCTGGCCACCGAGCCGCTGGACGCCGGCACCTGGCGGCGGATCGGCCTCGACGACCACATGACCGTCGCCGAGTCCCGCTACCAGTTCGGCTACCTGCAACGCACCCTGGACGACCGGCTGGTGCTCGGTGGCCGGGGCGCCTACTACCGGTTCGGCTCCGCCACCGACCGTCGGGAGGCGGCCGGACAGCGGGCGTACGACCGGCTGCGCCGCACCCTCGCCGAGCTGCTGCCCGACCTGACCGACGTGCCCGTGTCGCACCGCTGGAGCGGGGTGTACGGGCTGCACCGGCACACCGAACCCGAGGTGGTCTACGACCGCGAGACCGGGCTGGGCCACGCCGGCGGGTACGGCGGCGAGGGCATCGCCCTGAGCAACCTGGCCGCCCGGTCGCTGGCCGCCCTGGTGGCCGGGGTCAGCCGCCCGGAGACCCGGCTGTGCTGGGTGGACAACGCCTCGCGTCGCTGGGAGCCGGAGCCGCTGCGGTTCATCGGCGTACGCGGCGTCAGCGCGGTCGCCACCGGCGCCGACCGTTACGAGCACCGCACCGACCGGGCGGCGCCGCTGGCCCGGCTCGCGCTGCGCGCCATCGTGTGAGCCCTTGACCTGCGACGAGGAGGCTGGCGTGGACGACCTGCAGAGGATGCGCAAGGTCTGGGAGTTCATCTTCCAGCAGTCGGTCACCGACGGCTCCGACTTCTTCACCGACCTCGACGGCGACTCGATGGCCGCCGCCGCCCTCGTGCATCACGTCGCCGAGGAGTTCGGGGTCTCGCTGCCGCTGTTCGAGGTCTTCGACCGCCCGACGCCCGCGGAACTGCTCGCGGCCGTACGGGAACAGCCCACGGTCGGCTGACCGCCGCCTTCGCCCCGCGAGGAGCACGATGGACCAGCTCACGGCAACCGGCTTCGGACTCAGCGATCTGCAACAGGCCTACCTGATCGGCGAGCTGGGCGACTTCCAGCTCGGCGGCCCCGCCCTGTTCTACGAGGAGTACGCCGGCCCGCCGTTCGACACCGGCGCGTTCGCCGCGGCCGTGGGTACCCTCGTCCGCCGGCACCCGATGCTGCGCTGTGCCGTCGACGAAGCGGGCCTAGTGCGGATCCTGGACGACCCGCCGTCGCCGCTCACGATGCGGTCGCTGCGCGGCGAGTCCCCGCAGCGACGCGCGGCGCTGCTGGCGGCCAGCCGCCGCGAACTGTCCGGCGACGGTCCGCCGCTGGCCGGCCCGGCCGCCTTCCGAATGGTCGTCTGGTGCGACGACGCGGAGTACCTGGTGCAGATGGCGGGCCGGCTGATGGTCTTCGACGGCCAGTCCGGCGAGGTGTTCGCCCAGGAGCTGCGTACCCTGCTGGCCGGCGGCACGCTCACGCCACTGGACTTCAGCTACGAGCGGTACCGCCGGGAGCTGGAGCAGCGCCGCGACGGCCCGGAGTACGCGGCGGCCCGCCGCTACTGGACCGAGCGGCTCGACGAACTGCCCGGCGCCCCGGAACTGCCGCTGCGCCGGGGCGGGCGGCACGACGGCCCACTGGTGCGGCGCACCTTCGCGTTGCCGGTGGAGCTGACCGACGCGTTCAGCACCGCGCTGCGCCGCCGCCGGCTCACCCCGACGATGGCCGTCGCCGCCGCGTTCGCCCGGGTGCTGCGGCACTGGAGCCGCCAGGCCCGGTTCACCGTGAACATCATGTACGGCGAGCGGCTCAACCTGCACCCGGACGTGTCCCGGCTGATCGGCAGCTTCGCCAGCACCCTGCTGCTGGAGTGCTCGCCGGCGGCCGGGGAGAGCGACTTCACCGCCGACGCCGCCGCACTGCGCTCCCGGATGCTGCGCGACATGGCCAACGGCGCGTTCAGCGGCGTGTCGGTGATCCGCGAGCTGAACCGCCGCTCCGGCACCGTCTCCGGCGCCCGGATGCCGGTGGTCTTCACCAGCATGCTCGGGCTCGGCTCCGACACCGACCCGGTCTTCCTGGAACTGCTCGGCTGGCAGCGCCGCGAGTCGATGGTGCGTACCCCGCAGGTGGCCTTCGACCACCAGGTGTTCATGCGGGCCGGTGAGATGGTGTTCAGCTGGGACACCGCCGACGGGCTGTACCCGGCCGGCCTGGTCGACGAGATGTTCGCCGCGTACCGGCGGTTGCTGGTCGACCTGGCCACCGACGACGCGGCCTGGACGGCGACCCGGGGCGACCGGCTCACCCCCGACCGGCAGCTGGCGGTGCGGGCCCGGGTCAACGACACCGCCGCCGCGATGGCCCCGCGCACCCTGCACGGCATGTTCCTGGCGCAGGCCCGCCGCACCCCGGACGCCGAGGCCGTGCTCACCCCGACCGGTGGCGTGACGTACCGGCAACTGCGGGAGCGGGCCGGGGCGGTGGCCGCCGCGCTGCGCGCCGCTGGACGCGGCCCGGGCGACCTGGTCGCGGTCGTCGCCGACCGGGGCGTCGACCAGATCGCCGCGCTGCTCGGCGTGCTGATGACCGGGGCCGCCTACGTGCCGGTCTCCCCCGGCTGGCCGCCCCGGCGCCGGGCGCAGATCCTCACCGGGGCCGCGGTCCGCGCGGTGCTCGGCCACACCGACGACGACCTCGCCGGCGCCCCCACCGACGCCGTCCGGTTCCGCCTGGCCGACCTGCCGGCCGGCGACCTGCCCGACGCCGAGACCGCCGACGAACCGGAGGCGCTGGCGTACGTCATCTTCACCTCCGGCACCACCGGCACGCCGAAGGGCGTGATGATCCGCCACCAGAGCGCGGCCAACACCGTCGTGGACGTCAACGAACGCTTCGGGGTCACCGCCGCCGACCGGGTGCTGGCGGTCTCGGAGTTCACCTTCGACCTGTCCGTGTACGACGTGTTCGGGCTGCTGGCCGTCGGTGGCGCCGTGGTCGTGCCCGATTCGGCGCAGGCCCGTGAGGTCGTGCACCTGCACGAGCTGGTACGCCGGGCGGAGGTAACGGTGTGGAACTCGGTCCCCGCGTACCTGGCGATGTTCGTCGACTACGTCCGCGCGGCGGCCGACCGGGACCGGCCGCACCGGCTGCGGCTGGCGATGGTCAGCGGCGACTGGGTGCCGCTGCCGCTGGGCCGCGAGCTGGCCGAGATCGCGCCCGCCGCGCGGTGCGTGGCGCTGGGCGGGGCCACCGAGGCGTCGATCTGGTCGAACTGGTTCGACGTGCCCGCCCGGGTGCCGTCGGACTGGACCAGCGTCCCGTACGGCTGGCCACTGCGTAACCAGCGCTTTCACGTGCTCGACGCCCGGCTCACCGACCGGCCGGACTGGGTGCCCGGGGACCTGTACATCGCCGGCCGGGGGCTCGCCGACGGCTACCTGCACGCGCCCGAGCTGACCGCCGCCGCGTTCGTCACCCACCCGGTGACCGGCGAGCGGCTCTACCGCACCGGTGACCTGGGCCGGTACCGGCCGGACGGGGTGATCGAGTTCCTCGGCCGCGACGACCCGCAGGTGAAGATCAACGGCTTCCGGGTGGAACTCGGCGAGATCGAGGCCGCCCTGGTCGAGCAGCCCGGGGTCGCCGACGCCGTGGTGGTCGCCCGCCGTGGCGAGCGGGGCGCGTCGCTGGTCGCCTTCGTCGCCGCCGAGGCGGCGGGGCCGGACTTCGCCGACGAGCTACGCGCCGCGCTGGGCGGGACGCTGCCCGGGTACCTGGTGCCGCCGGTGATCGAGGTACGGCACGCGTTGCCGTTGACCGGCAACGGCAAGGTGGACCGGCCCGCGCTCACCGCGGCAGCCGCCGGCCTCGCCCCGGCCACCGGCGAGTTCCGCGCCCCGCAGGACGACACCCAACGACGGCTGGCCGCGCTCTGGTCAGACCTGCTCGACCTGCCGGCGGTCGGCATCGACGACGCGTTCTTCGCCCTCGGCGGCAGCTCGTTGCAGGCGGCACAGCTGATGAACCGCGTCGAGCGGGAGTTCGGCAGCCGGCTGCCGCTGGCCGCCCTGTACCAGCACCGCACGGTCGCCGAGCTGGCCCGGCTGCTGGACGCCCGGGACGGTGCGGCAACCGCGTCGACGGTGCAGCCGCTGGCCCTCAGCGACGGTCCCGCGATCGTGCTGGTCCACCCCGTCGGCGGCGACCTGCTCTGCTACCGCGAGCTGGTCGAACGGCTGCGCGCCGACTGGTCGGTGCTCGGCGTCGCGTCACCCGCACTGGACGGCGCGGTCCCGGTGCCACCGACGCTGACCGAGCTGGCCCGCGGTTACCTCGACGATCTACGCGCCGCGCTGCCGGCGGGTCCGGTGCGGCTGGTCGGCTGGTCGCTGGGGGCGGTCCTGGCGTACGAGATGGGCCGGCAGCTCGCCGACTCCGGTGTGACCTGCACGGCCGTGCTGATCGACCCGTGGGTCGGCCCGGCCGGCGCCCCCGGCGATCCGGGCCCGACCGAGCTGGTCCGGGCGTTCCTGACCGACGTGACGCGCGGCGAGACGTCGGCCGACCTGCTGGACAGCCGGCCAGCGGCCGACCAGCCGGGCGACCAGCGGGCCAACCCGCCTGCCGACCAGCGGGCCAACCCGCCTGCCGACCAGCCGGGCAACCAGCCGACGGCCGGCCAACCGGCGGCCGACCAGCCGAGCAACCAGCGTGCCGGCCGGCCGGCCGACCAGCCGGCAGGCGATGAAGGCGCTGGTGAAGGGGCGCTGCGCGGGTCCTGGCGTGGTGTGGTCGCCACCCGGCCGGAGCTGGCGTCGCTGGGGTTGGACGCGGCCGAGCGACTGTTCGGGGTCTTCGCCGCGCACACCCGGGCGTTGGTGCGCTACCCGGTGCCGGCGGCGCCGGGGCTCACCGTGCACGTGCTGGAGGCGCAGACCGCGCTGGGCGGCGCGGCCGGCGGCTACCTGGTGCCGCTGGGCGACCGGCTGCCCGACGGTGCCGTGGCGACCTGCCGGAAGGTGCCTGGTGACCACTTCGCGGTCACCGACTCCGCTGGTGTGGCGGCGGTAGCCGCCGCGGTCTCCACCGCCCTGACCCACCCGCGACTCCCAGCACCAGGCTGACCTGCCGCTCTCACGACCCCTAAAAGTGCCGGCAGGCCAGAGCCTGCCCGGGGTGCACGCGCCGCATCCCCACCACAGCCTCGTCGCGCAGCCGTGCTCCGACGATCTCGACGCTGATCGCCGTGACGTAGCCGGTCTCGATGAGGTAGTCGCGCAGCTTGGCAAGCGACCAGCAGGAGAAGGGTTTGCCGAGGAAGCGGGGGTGGCACCGGGCGATGACGCAGATCCTCCTCGCGGGTCTGCTCCTCGATCCGTCTCGGTGCGCCCCCGCTCCATTTTGGGGACAAAGCGGTGAACCCCTGCTCGTTGAACGCGTGGATCACGTCCCGCACGTAGTCCTCGCTGGTTTTGAGCAGGTGAGCGATGTCCGGGGCCGGCTGCCCCTGAGCGGACATCAGCACCACGATCGCCCGACGCAGCTTCACCGGGTCCTTCGCGGTCCGAGTCGGGTAAACCGGGTGCCGTCCATGCGAGATCTTGGACAGTTGCCGTTTTCGCGTAACGGGAACTGTCCAAGTCAGCCGGTCTTTTGGGGACGCCGCGCAGGCGTGAAAATGGTGGGTAGGTCGCCCGCCGACGTCGTGAGATCTTGGCCTGTTTG
>NZ_JBFBAO010000127.1:0-16477 GCF_040682255.1 Micromonospora sp. NPDC051296
GGGCGATCCGCTGCTCGGCGGAGCGGCCGTGCACGCCGAACGCCTCACGGTCGCCGCGGACCAGCCGGACGGTCTTGTCCGGCAGCACCCGGCCGAGCGCCGAGCCCCGGGCCGAGTGCAACACCAGACCGGTGTGACAGGGCAGGCCGGCCGCCGCGTCGACATCGATGGTCTCGCCGGCGTAGAGCCGGGCGATGTCGTCCTCACCCAGTTCCAGCTCGGCCATTCCGGTCCAGGTCGGGTCGCTCGCCTGCCCGTGCCGGTACTCGTCCGCGCGCAGGCCGACCGAGGCGGCCTTGACCCGCAACGGCATGTCCTTGCTGACCAGCGTCACCTCCCGCCCCTCGGCGGCGAGGTTCAGCGCGACGGAGAGGATCCGGGCGTCATTCGACTCGTTGCGGAAACCGGGCGGCAGCACCCCGTCGTCGGTGTGGTTGAGCTCCACGCGCAGCGTGCCGCCGACGTCGTTGGCCGGTATTGGCCGGTCCAGCCGGCCGTGGCGCACCCGCAGCTCGTCCAACATGCGCAGGGACTGCCGGGCGAACCAGCCCAGCTCGGGGTGATGTCGCTTGCCCTCCAGCTCGGAGATCACCACCAGGGGCAGCACCACCTCGTGCTCGGCGAAGCGGTGGAACGCCGCCGGGTCGCTGAGCAGGACGGAGGTGTCCAGGACGAAGGATTGGCCCGCTGGTCGGGGCTCCCTGGGGTCCGCCGACCCGGCCGCGGCGGTGCGGCGGCTGCGGGTGGTGCGGCGAGTCGTGGCGGTCGAGGCCGAGCCCTGGTCGGCACCGGCGGTCGTACGGCGAGTCGTCACAGGCCTGCTCCGGCGGATGGGCACCCGGCCACCCGCGGTCCGCCTCCTCCGGTGCCCGGCGGACACGGGGTCGGATGCGGGCCCCGTGCGCGAGGTCGCAGGCCGGGCGGGCCGGCTGGCCCGGGACAGCCCCGCGCCATGACTAGACGCTAGCTCCCCGCAACCCTCCCGGCTAGAGGTCGTTCGTTAACGTCCGATGGCAGGTGAACCGGCCGGGATGCATGCCCCCTGCGCGCATCCCGGCCGGTGGGACCACCGTCACCGGTCTGACGTGGCCCCGGCGGCACCCGCCCGGAGGACGGCGCGCCGCGCCTGTGGACGGGCCGGGGCCCGTCGACCGGTTCAACCGGTCCGTCGGACGAGGGTGCCGGTCGGGTGCCGCCCGGTGACCGAGGCGGCCGGCTCCGCGAACGACGATCCGGTGTACGTGGTGCCCGGGCGGACCACCGTGGCGGACACCCGGGTGGCGGCCGGCGCCGTGACCGCGAGGGCGGAGGCGATCGCGGCCTGGGCGTCCCGGCGGCGCCGGTTCCATGCCCCCCGGTCGCCGTCGAAGTAGCCCTGCCGGTAGCCGAAGCGGTAACCGATGCGGTAGCTGAGCTGCCCGTGCAGCCGCCCGGCGGCGTAGCTCGTCGCGGCCAGCACGAGGACGAGGAAGATCGCGAGGAAGGGGCTCATCCGGCGGCTCCCTCTCCCCGCGCGCCCCTCATCGCTCCTCCGGTTCGACCGTGGTCGGATCGGCGACCAGGAGCCGGTCGAGGTCGTCGGTGCCGATCTCCTCCACCAGCTCGACACTGATCCGGCAGCCGTCCACCATCACCTCGGCCACCGACGACCGGCGGATCTCCCCGCCGGCGTCGTAGACCCGGACGCTCAGTTCCGGGCAGCCGAGGTGGGTACGCCAGGCGTTCCACTCGGCCCGGTCGCCGACACTCAGCGACAGGTAGCGACAGCCCCGGGCGAGGTAGAGGCGCCACGGCGCGGTCAACCCGGCGGCGACGCCCTCTGCGATCAGGCCGAAGGCCTGGGCGCGGGTTGCGAGTTCGGTCACCGCACCCCCCTCGCACCGGGCGCGTGACGCAGGTGAGCACTGATCGTCTCATGCACGTGACACACCGTAGGTTGTCCCATGGGCGTGACAGTATCAGCTTTTCGTTCGTTTGCCTCCGCACCTACGTACATCTATCCTGCCCAGGTGACACCCCTCAGGAACAGTGCTGGACCCCTTGCCGGCCGATCCGCCTCAACGTCACGCAAGCGTGACAAGCGCGTGCCAGGAACCTCTCCCCAGGCCCAACGGCCGTACGGTCACGAGGTGACCGAGACGGCCAACGCACGGAAGATCGCCTTCGCCACCTTCGTCCGGCGGGCGCTTGAGGAGGCCCGCGCCACCCGGGCGTGGACCGGCACCGAGGTCTCCCGACGCACCGGCGTCTCACGACAGACCATCAACCGCTGGGTACGCGGCGACTGGGCCAGCGACCCGGAGGCCGAACGGGTGGTGGCGTTCTGCGAGGGCCTGGGGCTCGACCCGGCCGCTGCCTTCGCCGCGCTGGGCTGGGACCGGACCGCCTCCCGCCGGTCCGCCCCGCCCCCGCCGCCGATGGACCCGGACGTCGAGGCACTGCTTCGCCGGCTGGTCGACCCCGACGTCTCCGACGCGGAGAAGTTCCACATCCGGGAAACCATTCGTTACCTCGCATACCGCCCAACCCTGCCGGGTAGCGGCCGAAAGCGAAGTGACGCGGCCAGTTAGTTCCTCAGATGGCGAAAGAACGACAGGTCAGCATCATTCGTTTCGCTACGGGGCAGGAACGGGCGCGCTAGCGTCCGTATTCGTACTGCTTGGGCTCGTCGTCGGCGGGGGGACGGGACAAGGCCGAACCCAGCCCTGCGGGACAGAAGGGGGTCTCCTCCATGACCCTGAAATGGTTGGCAGTCGTGGTCGCGACGGTCTCGGTGACGTTATGCGTCACCGGCAACGTGGTGACCCTGGCCCTGAACGGCGGGCAGCTTCCCCTGCTCGTCAACCTCTTCGCGCTCGCCGCCGCGAGCACCGCGATCGTCCTGGCCGTCGTCGCCGAACTGCACGACCGGCTCAACGACCGGCTCACCGCGCTCACCGAGTTCCTGGTGGAGCGGCTGCGGGAGATCGAGGCGCACACCGGCGACCGGAACACCGGATTTGTGGAGGGTTACCTGCTCAGCCACGGCCAGGAGGCCGCCGTGGTGCCGTTCGGACGCCGTGGACGGGGAGCCGCCGAACGCTGATCTCACCCGCCGCCCATGCCGGATCCACGCCAGGATTGGCCGGCGAAACCCGGGGTACGCTGTCGCGCGTGCCGCCGTTGAATCTGGGCAACCAGCAGCCGAAGACCCCGCTGAACGCCGACCAGGCCTGGCAGACCACCGCCGACCGGGCGGCCGAGACCATACTCTTCTTCGACTTCGACGGCACACTCGCGCCGGTCGCCGACGATCCGACGCAGGTCCAGCCTGCGCCGAAGGTGCTGGCCGCGATCGAGACACTCGCGCCGGTGGTGCGGCGCGTCGCGATCGTCTCCGCCCGCCCGGTGGAGTTCCTGCGCGAACACTTCGGCGGGCTGACCGGCGTCGACCTCTACGGGCTCTACGGGCTGGAGCACAGTCACTCCGGCGGTGAGACCGTCACCGAGCCGGCCGCGCTGCCCTGGGTGCCCACGATGGCCGAACTCGCCGACCTGGCCCGCGCCGAACTGCCACCGGGCACCCTCGTGGAGTACAAGCGACTTTCCGTGGCGCTGCACTGGCGTACGGCCCCGCAACTCGCTGCCATGGTCGAGCAGTGGGGCCGCGCCCAGGCCGAACGACTCGGCCTGCGGGTGCAGGTCGGCCGGATGGTGCTGGAGGTCAAGCCGCCGGTCGACCGGGACAAGGGCATGGTGATCAACGAGCTGGTGCAGGGGGCGGGCGGAGCCTGGTACTTCGGCGACGACGTCTCGGACATCAAGGCCTTCGCCGCACTGCGGGCCCGGGCCGCCGCCGATCCCGACTTCCTGGGCGTCTGCGTCGCCGTCGCCAACCCGGAAACCGGTGACGAGGTCGCCGAGGCCGCCGACCTCACCATCGACTCGCCGGCCGCCCTGGGCGACTTCCTCACCCAGGCCGTCCACCACCTCAGCTGAGGCGGCGCTCGACCTGTCCCCGGCGGCGCGGTCGACGGGTCAGGCGCCGAAGCGGCGCTGGCGGGTGGCGTACGAGCGCAGGGCGCGGAGGAAGTCGACCCGCCGGAAGTCCGGCCAGTTGAGTTCGCAGAAGTAGAACTCCGAGTGCGCCGACTGCCACAGCATGAAGCCGGAGAGGCGCTGCTCGCCGCTGGTCCGGATGATCAGATCCGGGTCCGGCAGCCCGCGGGTGTACAGGTGCTCGGAGATGTCGTCGACGTCGAGCGAGCCGGCCAGGTCCTCCAGGGTGCCGCCGTTCGCCGCGTGTTCCAGCAGCAGCGAACGGACCGCGTCGGCGATCTCCCGCCGGCCGCCGTACCCGACCGCGATGTTGACCTGTGCGCCGCCGCTGCGCTCGCGGGTCCGTTCCTCGGCGGCCTTGAGCGCCGCCGCGTGGTGCGCCGGCAGCACGTCGAGCGCACCGACCATCCGCAGCCGCCAGGGATTGCCCGCCTCGGCCAGCTCGGTGGTCAGGTCCTCGATGATCTGGAGCAGCGGATCCAGTTCCGCCGCCGGACGCGAGAGGTTGTCGGTGGAGAGCAGCCAGAGTGTGACGTGCCCCACGCCGGCGGCGTCGCACCAGCGCAGCAACTCCTTGATCCGCTCGGCACCCATCCGGTGCCCGTCGTTCGGGTCGACGAAGCCCATCTCCCGGGCCCATCTGCGGTTGCCGTCACACATCACGCCCACGTGTCGGGGCACCGGACGGCCCGCGAGCTTGGCGGTCAGCCGCCGCTCGTACACGGAGTAGAGAATTTTCCGCAGAGTCATCAGCTTCAGGGTAGCGAGCCGCCCGGCCGATCCGTGTGCCGGAGGCCGATGCCGCGCCGAGATGCCGGACCGGAACGGGCCAACGGTCCCGAGCAGAGCGGGCTCAGGCTGGGCAGACTCCGGCCGGGGCGGGCTCAGGCCGGAGGCGGATTCAGACCGGCTCAGGCCGGATGGATGCAGGCTGGGTCGGGGCGGCGGTGCGGGCGGCGCGTCGCACTCCGTACACGGCGAGGCCGGCGGCGGCGACCAGCGGAGTGCCGTCCCGGATCAGGCCGTCGACGCCGAGCAGCCACCAGCACAGCGGCAGGTCGACGGCGAGCACGGCGACGGTGACCACGATGAGCAGGGTGCCCGCCCAGCGCCGGCCACGCATCAGGAAGGCGGTGCAGAACAGCACCAGGTAGCTGGTCACGATGCCGGCGCCCAGCCAGAACAGCACCGCGGGCACGGCGAGCAGCCCCCCGTCGAGGATCGCCGCCGCGGCGACCAGCGCCGGGACCAGCATCAGCGGGCTGTACGTGAACGCGGCGACCCGGCTGGTCAGCAGCCAGGCGCTCGCCTCCGGCCGGCGCGGCGGCGTTTCCCGCCAGGAGATGCCGGACCGGTCGATGACCAGACGGGGCCGGTGCCGCACCAAGTGCCCGGCGAGCGCCGGAGACCGGTACAGCAGCCAGACCACGACCGCGCAGAGCGCGGTGAGCAGGGCGAAGCCGAGCAACCCGGGCAACGGCGGCACGCCCTGCCGGGGCACGATCAGCCGGCCGACGGCGAAGACGGTGGTGACGGCGAGGATCAGGCCGAGCGGGCGGGCCACCGTCCGGCCGCGACGCACATGCCCGATCAGCAGCAGGAAGCCGAACGAACGCAGCATCGCCCAGCCGGTCCGTACCGCGAGCCCGAAGCCCTGCTCCGGGGCGTACCACCAGTTGAGCACCTCGACCACGACGGTGGCCGCGGCGGTCACCGCGAGCAGCGCGGTCAGCGCCCGGACGGCGGACGGCCGCCGGACCTCGGTCTCGGCGGCCGTCCTCATGGGATCCGATGATGCCCGGATCCGGCGTCGATCACACCCCTCGCTGCGGCTGCTCCGCGTCGAGCCGGGCGCGCAGGGCGTCCAACTCGGCCCAGAGGACGCCGGGCAGCTTGTCGCCGAACTTCTCGAACCACTCGGTGACCAGCGGCAGTTCGTCGCGCCACTCGTCCGGGTCGACCTTCAGCGCGATCCGGACGTCCTCCGGGGTCATGTCCAGACCCTCGACGTCGAGGGCGTCCTGCGCCGGGACCATGCCGATCGGGGTCTCCACCGCCTCCGCCCGGCCCTCGATCCGCTCGACGATCCACTTGAGTACCCGGGAGTTCTCGCCGAAGCCGGGCCAGAGGAAGTTGCCCTCCGGGTCCTTACGGAACCAGTTGACGTAGTAGATGCTCGGCAGCTTCGACTCGTCGCCGTCGGCGCCCTTGCCCATCTCGATCCAGTGCCGGAAGTAGTCGCCGCCGTGGTAGCCGATGAACGGCAGCATCGCCATCGGGTCGCGGCGGACCACACCGACCGCGCCGGAGGCGGCGGCGGTGGTCTCCGAGGAGAGCGTGGCACCCAGGTAGACGCCGTGCACCCAGTCCCGGGCCTCGGTCACCAGCGGTACGGTGTCCCGGCGCCGGCCGCCGAACAGGATCGCGTCGATCGGCACCCCGTTGGGGTCGTAGTAGTCCTCGGCGAGGATCGGGCACTGGGTGATCGGGGTGCAGAACCGGCTGTTCGCGTGCGAGGAGAGACCCTCGCTCTCCGGCGTCCAGTCGTTGCCCTTCCAGTCGATCAGGTGCGCCGGCGGCTCACCCATGCCCTCCCACCAGATGTCGCCGTCGTCGGTGAGGGCGACGTTGGTGAAGATGGAGTTGCCCCGGTCCAGCGTCCGCATGGCGTTGGCGTTGGTCTTCCAGTCCGTGCCGGGCGCGACGCCGAACAGGCCGTACTCCGGGTTGACCGCGTAGAGCCGACCGTCCGGGCCGAAGCGCATCCAGGCGATGTCGTCGCCGATCGTCTCGACCTTCCAGCCCGGGATGGTCGGCTCCAGCATGGCCAGGTTGGTCTTGCCGCAGGCCGACGGGAAGGCGCCGGCGATGTGGTAGACCCGCCCCTCCGGAGAAGTGATCTTGAGGATCAGCATGTGCTCGGCGAGCCAGCCCTCGTCGCGCCCCATCACGCTAGCGATACGCAGCGAGTAGCACTTCTTGCCGAGCAGCGAGTTGCCGCCGTAGCCGGAGCCGAACGACCAGATCTCCCTGGTCTCCGGGAAGTGCGAGATGTACTTGGTGTCGTTGCACGGCCAGGCCACGTCCTGCTGGCCGGGGGCCAGCGGCGCGCCGATCGAGTGCAGGGCGTGCACGAAGTCGGCGTCGTCGCCCATCGCCTCGAGGATCCTGGCGCCCATCCGGGTCATGATCCGCATGGAGGCGACCACGTACGGGCTGTCGGTGATCTCCACACCGAACATGGGGTTCTCGGCCTCGACCGGGCCCATGACGAACGGGATGACGTACATGGTCCGCCCGCGCATCGAACCGCGGTACAGATCCGTCATGGTCCGCTTCATCTCGGCGGGCGCCATCCAGTTGTTGGTGGGGCCGGCGTCCGCTTCGTCGACGGAGCAGATGAACGTGCGCTCCTCGACCCGGGCGACATCCGTCGGGTCCGTTCGCGCGTAGAACGAGTTTGGCCTCTTCTCGGGGTTGAGCCGGGTGATGGTGCCGGCCTCGACCAGCTCGTCGGTGAGGCGACGCCACTCCTGATCGGACCCGTCCACCCAGACGACCTGTTCGGGCGTGGTCAGTTCAGCGACCTCACGGACCCAGGCGAGGAGTTTGGGGTGGGACGTCGGGGCTTGGTCGATACCCCGAACAGTGGCCGGAGCAACCATGACACATCTCCTTGTGGTCGACGCTGACCTGTCTATGGAGTGCACGAGTCTCGGCGCCGCGATGCGGTTCGCCTTCGTGGAAACCTGGGATTGGGCTCAGCGTAAACCGATAGACCTCTCCAGTCAGTGGGACTGGTTGTGAAGAACTGCACAAGGTACGGCCACGCTGCGGCATCACGAGCCTTTACCCGCTTTCACGCGCAGTTTCACGCAAATCCTGCGGTCGACCTCCGGCCGGTGGCCTCCGGGCGCGAGCCACACGGCCGTTTCCGACCGGACGACCGGAAGGGCAAAGCGACTCCGGATTCGACAGATCCGGTTACGCTCCGTTCGTGCCCGTCCGCGCCGCCGCACCGGTGGACCCCGGTGGCCGTTGCTACCCGTCCGTGAGGCCGTCAACCGGTACGCTCGCACGGTGGCCGCCACAATGACCGGGGAGCCAGGCTCCCGGCAGACCCGATCGGGTCTGGTCCACTCCCTGATCGACCGGTTCGGTCACCTCGTACGGGAGTTGAGCAAGTTCGCGACCGTGGGCGGGATCGCCTTCTTCATCGACTTCGCCCTGTTCAACTACCTGACCAGCCTGCATGAGGTCGAACAGCTCACCGCGAAGACCATCGCCACGGTGATCGCCGCGACCTTCGCCTTCCTGGGCAACCGGTTCTGGACGTGGCGGCACCGCAAGCGCTCCAACCCGGCCCGCGAGTACGCGCTGTTCTTCTTCTTCAACGCCGTGGGCCTGGGCATCGCGGTGGCCTGCCTGGCCGTCAGCCGATACGGGCTGGGCAGCATCTGGCCGCAGATCTTCCAGACCCGGCTGGCCGACAACATCGCCAGCTTCGTCGTGGGCACCGGGCTCGGGACGCTGTTCCGATTCTGGTCGTACCGACGGTTCGTCTTCGTGGATGCGGGAACCCCCACCGTTGCGGAAGTGAACCGGGACCGCAGGGCGTGACCTGCCGCCCACCCGTCCGGCCGGAGCCAGCCGGTTCCCGCCCACTGCCCTAAGGTGTTGCGCATGCCTCTTGTCCGTCTGCTGCCTGAGCGCTGGCAGAAGTTCATCCATGAGGCGCTCAAATTCGGCCTGGTCGGCGGCGTCAACACGGTCATCAATTACGCCGTGTTCAACGCGCTCGCACTCACCGTTTTTGTCGACGGCCAACTGAAGGCGACGGTTGTCGCCACGATTGTGGCGACGATCACGTCGTATCTGATGAATCGGCACTGGACGTACCGCGACCGTCCGAAATCGGCCATGCAGCGGGAGTACGCCCTGTTTTTCCTCTTCAACGGGGTTGGCCTGCTGATCGAACTCGGTGTACTCGCCGCCGCGAAGTACGGGCTGGGCGTCACCGGCCTGCTGGCACTGAACGTCGCCAAGACCGGTGGCGTGGTGCTGGCGACCCTGTTCCGCTTCTGGTCGTACCGCACCTTCGTCTTCCAACCCGCGGCCCCCGTCGAGGCGGAGAAGACCTGGCAGGGCCTGCCGCGCGACGAGTGGGACACGATGGCCGAGATGGACCCGGTGGCCGAACTCGCCGAGTCCCTCACGGAACTGGAGGAAGAGGAGCCACCCGCCACCCGGCCCGGCGTGACCACCCAGCCGGTCCAACCCCGGCCCGCGCCACTGAGTGCCGAGGCCGAACTGGCGGCGGCGCTGGACAATGAACTGGAGGCCGAACTGGCCGCCCAGCTCCAGCCCGCTCCCGCCCAGCGCCGCTTCCGCCGTCGCTGATCCGGCGGATCAGATCTTGTTGTCCCGCTCGGCGAGGATCTCGCGCAGTTCGCCGTCGCCGAGCGAGTGCTTGTCGTGGAACGCCTCGACCAGCTCGTAGAGCTTCGTCTGGACCCGATCCACCTTCGGCACGTCGGGCAGCACGGACTGACCGCGCTCACCGGCCGACTCGATGGTGAGGGTGCCGTAACCCAGCAGGCGCCCGATGAACTGCTGGTTCATCGAGTGGTCGTTGACCCGGCTGAGCGGGATGTCCCGCCGTTCCCGGGAGAACACCCCGTGCTGGAGCACCACCCGCTCGTTGGTGAACAGGTAGTGCGTGGTGCGCCAGGAAATGTAGGGCCACGCCGACAGCAACAGCACGGCCAGCACCGCCAGACCGCCGATCACGGCGAGCGTGATCGAGCCACCCCCACCGGATGGCAGGAACAGGACGCCGGCCGCCACCGCGGCGATGGCGAACACCAGCACCGCCACCGGCCGGATCAGGGCCTTCCAGTGCGGGTGCAGGTGCAGCACGACGTGCTCGTCCTCGGTGAGCACGTCCTCGGGGAACGCCACGGAAACCTCCTCGCAGGAACGGACGCGCAGACCGTAACCCCCCACCGCCACCCGCCCACATCCGCCACGCGGCCGACCCTGCGTCAGCGGAGGTGGACGATGTCGGCGGCGGGAAGGGAACGCTCGCCGGCGGGGGTGCTGAGCAGGAGGTGACCGTCGGGGTCGACGGTGGTGGCGGTGCCGGTGAGTTCGGTGCCGTCGGGCAGCAGCGCCCGCACCTCCCGGCCGATCGTGCCGCAGACCGCCAGGTACGCGTCCCGCAGGCCGCTGGCCACCGCGTCCCCACCGGCGGCGCGCCACCGGTCGTACCAGTCGGCGACCGACCGGAGCAGGGCACGCAGCAGCGGATCCCGGTCGGTGGCCGACGCGCCGGCCAGTTGCAGCGAGGTGGCGGCCAGGCCGGTCGGATGCTCCGGCAACTCGTCGGCGCGCAGCGTGACGTTCAGCCCGATACCGAGCACGACCGCGGGCGGATCGCCCGGCCCGGGGCCCGGCACCGCCTCGGCGAGGATCCCCGCGCACTTGGCCCCGTCGATCAGCAGGTCGTTCGGCCACTTCAGAGTGGCGTCCAGCTCAGCCAGCCGGGTCACCGCCTCGACCAACGCGACGCCGGCCAGCAGCGGCAGCCAGCCGTACCCCGTGGGGGGCGCGGGTGGCCAGCCACGGTCCGGCGCGGCCTCCCCGGGCCGGAGCAGCATGCTGGTCGCGATGCCGGCACGCGGCGGCGACTGCCAGACCCGCCCGCGCCGCCCCCGCCCCGCGGTCTGCCGCTCGGCGACCACGACCAGGCCCTCCGGCTCCCCTTTCCGGGCCGCCTCGGCGACGTCGGCGTTGGTGGAAGCCGTCTCGACACGCAGTTCCAGGCGCGACCACGGGCCGTACGGCGCGACCAGCGCCCGGCGCAGCCGCGCCGCCGACAGCGGCGGACGATCGAGATCGGTGTACGGCGAACCCGGCATCCCGCCAGCCTACGGGTGCGGCACTGAGGCGAACTGCACACCGACGGTGACCTGAACCATCGTTATATTCCCTGAGTGACTACCGAGACCGGGACCAACATCCACAGCACCGCGGGCAAGCTGGCGGACCTGGCACAACGGGTCGACGAGGCGGTGCACGCCGGGTCGGCGCGCGCCGTGGAAAAGCAGCACGCCCGGGGCAAGAAGACCGCCCGGGAACGGATCGAGATGCTGCTCGACGAGGGTTCGTTCGTCGAGCTGGACGAGTTCGCCCGGCACCGGTCCACCAACTTCGGCCTGGCGAAGACCCGCCCGTACGGCGACGGCGTGATCACCGGCTACGGCACCATCGACGGCCGGCAGGTCTGCGTGTTCGCCCAGGACTTCACGGTCTTCGGCGGCTCCCTCGGCGAGGTCTTCGGCGAGAAGATCGTCAAGGTGATGGACCTGGCCATGAAGATCGGCTGCCCGGTCATCGGCATCAACGACTCCGGGGGCGCCCGGATCCAGGAGGGCGTGGCCTCGCTCGGCCTCTACGGCGAGATCTTCTTCCGTAACGTGCGGGCCAGCGGTGTCATCCCGCAGATCTCGCTCATCATGGGCCCGTGCGCGGGCGGCGCGGTCTACTCCCCCGCCGTCACCGACTTCACCGTGATGGTCGACCAGACCTCGCACATGTTCATCACCGGCCCCGACGTGATCAAGACGGTCACCGGCGAGGACGTCGGCATGGAGGAGCTGGGCGGCGCCCGCACCCACAACACCCGCAGCGGCAACGCGCACTACCTCGCCAACGACGAGGACGACGCGGTCGACTACGTCAAGGCGCTGCTGTCCCACCTGCCATCGAACAACCTGGACGAGCCGCCGGTCTTCTCGGTGGCCGCCGACCTGGACATCACCGAGGCCGACCGGGAGCTGGACACGCTGATCCCGGACTCGGCCAACCAGCCGTACGACATGCACCGGGTGATCGAGCACGTGCTGGACGACGGGGAGTTCCTGGAGGTCCAGCCGCTCTACGCGCAGAACATGGTGGTCGGCTTCGGTCGGGTCGAGGGGCGACCGGTCGGCGTGGTGGCCAACCAGCCGATGCACTTCGCCGGCACGCTCGACATCGCGGCCAGCGAGAAGGCGGCCCGGTTCGTGCGTACCTGCGACGCGTTCAACATCCCGGTGCTGACCTTCGTGGACGTGCCCGGGTTCCTGCCCGGCACCGGCCAGGAGTGGGACGGCATCATCCGCCGAGGTGCCAAGCTCATCTACGCGTACGCCGAGGCAACCGTGCCGAAGGTCACCGTCATCACCCGCAAGGCGTACGGCGGGGCGTACGACGTGATGGGCTCGAAGCACCTGGGGGCGGACCTGAACTTCGCCTGGCCGACCGCGCAGATCGCGGTGATGGGCGCGCAGGGCGCGGTGAACATCCTCTACCGGCAGGAGCTGGCCGCCGCCGAGGACCCGGCGGCGGTCCGCGCCGAGAAGATCGCCGAGTACGAGGACACCCTGGCCAACCCGTACATCGCCGCCGAACGCGGGTACGTCGACGCGGTTATCCAGCCGCACGAGACGCGGAGCCAGATCGTCCGCGCCCTACGGGTGCTGCGCACCAAGCGCGAAACGCTCCCCCCGAAGAAGCACGGCAACATCCCGCTGTAGGTGCAAGGAAGGGCCCCTTTTTAACGCCTGGTGCATAGGAAGGGGCCCCTCTTAACACCTGTCGGGACGCTCAGCAGGGCGGGTTGGCCGCGACGCACATCCGCTTCGCGGCGACCACCGCCAACTGACGCAGCTCCGAGTCGTTCCCCCAACCTGCCGTGTTGAAGACCGTGACCAGGTCACCGAGACGCACGACCGCAGTAGTGAACACTGCCGTCGGGCCGCCGAGCACCTCGCCGCTCGCATCGCCCCGGCGGGTCTCGAGGATCGAGTGCCGGATCAGCACCGACTCGTCCCCGGCGAATCCCCTGCCCACCACCTCCCAGCGCTGCCGCTGGAAGAGGTCGGCCCACTCGTCCGGGGCGATCAGGCGAGGCTGGACGTTGCCCCAGTCGAGGCATGGCTTGATCCGCCGTTCGATGCCGGCGAAGAACGTTCGTTCAAGCTCAGGGCTGATCCGATAGACGTCCTGGATGAGCTGGGTCGATCTGTCCCACCCCAGGACTGAATCGTCCTCGACCGGTGGAATCCGCCGCAGCAACTGGGAGCGGGAGTAGCGGGACGTCTCCCAGGCCGGCGAAATCCCCCTCTCCTCCAGGCACTGGGTCCACACCGGTTCGATCTTGATCGGCTCGCCGAAGCCGGCCTGAGTGAACGGGGCGTCGACCCGCGTCGACATGTCCTCTGGTTGCAGCAGCGCGTCGAGCGGGATCTCCACGCGGGCCTTCGGGGCGCTGGCTGGCGCGGTCCCCATGAGCGGTCCCTCCGCGGGCAGTGCGGTCACGGCCACCGCCGAGGCCGACAACACGACGAGGACGCCGACCGCGGCGCCCGCCGCTCTGAACCTGCTGCGCCGCCGCGCCACGGCCCGCACGTCAGCGGCTTCGAGCCAGCGGACATCCCGCAGCTCTCGGTGCACGGCTTCGACCAGACGCAGATCCTCGTCACGCACCGGGGGCCTCCTCCAGATCCGAGACGGCAAGCAACCCGGCGAGCGCGGTACGCCCCCGGGACAGTCGGGCCTTGACCGTGCCGACCGGGGCCGCGGTCTGCCGCGCCACCTCGGCGACCGGCAGGCCGACCAGGTAGTACAACGCGATCGCGACCCGCTGTTCCTCAGGCAGGCGGCGCAGCGCGGCGACCACCTCGACGGTCTCGGTGCCCGGGGCCGGGACGCTCTCGACTGCACCGTGCCGCAGGTACGCCCGGGTCCGGCTGCGCAGGCTGCGCCAGCGGCTCACCGCTAGCCGGGCGGCCACCACCCGTACCCACGCCTCGGGGTCGTCGTACCCGCTCACCGTCGACCAGCGCTGCCACGCCCGGATGAACGCCTCCTGCACGGCGTCCTGCGCTTCGGCGAGGTCCCCGGTCAACACGTAGACGAAGCCGAGCAGCCGTTGGCGGCTACTCCGGTAGAACTCGTCGAACCCGTCGACGTCCGGCACCTGCTACCTCCCTGAGGGTCGTAGAGGACACGCACCAGAGGGTGGGGACGGTTGCCGACTCGCCGGTCGGATCCGGACCGGGCGCGCTCAGCGCGCCGCCAGCGGTCACCAGGTGATGCCGGCCTCGGCGAGTGGCGGACCGGCCAGCAGCAGGCCACCCGCGACCAGGACGGCGAGGTTGACCAGGCCGAAGAGGACGACCCAGAAGAACGCCGGCAGCGGGGTGATGCCGGCCAACTGGTCGGCGTCGGACGCCGGCATGCCGCGCCGGGACCGCAGCCGTTGCAGCTCGACCACCGGGCGTACGCCGCCGAGCAGCAGGAACCACACGCCGGTCCAGGCGAAGGCGGCCTGCACCTGCGGGCTGGCGTACCACGAGACGGCGAGCACCGCGCCGCCGGTGACCAGCAGCGAGAGCACCCCGAAGACGTTGCGGATCATGACCAGCATGCCCAGCAGCAGGGCCACGGCGATCCACAACAGCAGCGTGATCCGGTTGCCGGCGAGCAGCCACGCCCCGCCCAGGCCGACCAGCGGCGGGGCGAGGTAGCCGGCGAGCAGGGTGAGCACCATCCCCGGGCCGGTGGGACGGCCGGCGGAGAGCGTCAGCCCCGAGGTGTCCGAGTGCAGCCGGATACCGCGCAGCTTGCGCCCGGTGAGCAGGGCGACCAAGGCGTGGCCGCCCTCGTGCGCGATGGTGATCGCGTTGCGGGCGATCCGCCACGGCAGCCGGGTGGCGACCACCAGCAGCGCGACGAGACCGGTGAGCAACACCAGCAGCGGGGGCGGGTCGGGCTGCGCGCCGAGCAGGCGGTCCCAGAACTCGGTCAGGCCCTCGATCGACACCATGGGGCGCGAGCCTACCGCCCGCGTACGGGTGTCGTACCCGGGCCAACCGCCCGTATGGTGTGAGACTGACCGGGTGGCGATCGGATCGGGAGGTGAACGCCGGTGAGCGCGGCCCCCCTGGAACCCCACGTCGGCCTCTGGACGGAGGCCGACTACTTCGCCATGGGCGAGACCCATGACCGGATCGAGCTGCTCGACGGGAGCCTGGTCGTGAGCCCTGCCCCGAGCAAGCGGCACCAGTTGGTGTCGTGGAGCATCGTCGCCTCGTTGCGGCCAGCAGCCCACCCGGTGGGGTTCCTGGTGTTCGAGGCGGTCAACCTCCGTCTCGGCCCGGATCGGATCGCGATTCCAGACGTCGTCGTGGCTGACACGGACGACGAGGGCACGGTGGTCGAGGCGGCCGAGGTGACGCTGGTGTGCGAGATCGTCTCGCCCGGCAACGCCGCCGCCGACCGGGTGCTCAAGATGCAGCTCTACGCGATCGCCCGGATTCCCTGGTACCTGCTGGTCGAGCAGGACGGCGACGCCCACTCGCTGCGGCTGTACCGGCTCGACGGCGGGCACTACGTCGAGGACCGGGTGGCCAAGGCCGGTGAGACGCTCACCCTCACCGAGCCGTTCCGCTGGCAGGTCGATCCGGCCACTCTGCGCTGATCACCAGGTGCGCGGGCACCACATTCATCGCATTGAAAGTTATCTCAGTCCCTCTTGCTTTTCCGGGCATCGACCTTCAATGATGTCTGTCAATTGACAGCCGTCTCAGGAGGACGCCATGCGTCGGACCAGATCATCGCTGCGCCGGCTGACCGCCGGCGCGCTCACCGTCCTCGCGACCGCAGCGGCGGCGCTCGTCGCCACCGCGACCCCGGCCGCCGCGGCCACCGTGCCGGGCATCGACGTCTCGAACTGGCAGGGCTCCATCAACTGGACGAGCGTCCGCAACTCCGGCATCCAGTTCGCCTACATCAAGGCCACCGAGGGTACGAGCTACAAGGACCCGAGGTTCAACGCGAACTACGTCAACTCGTACAACGCCGGGGTGATCCGCGGGGCGTACCACTTCGCCCGGCCCAACATCTCCTCCGGCGCGGTCCAGGCGAACTACCTGGCGTCCAACGGCGGCGCCTGGTCGGCCGACAGCCGCACCCTCCCGGCGGCGCTGGACCTGGAGGGGAACCCGTACGCCGGCGGCTACTGCTACGGCCTGAGCACCACCGGCATGCGCAACTGGGTGCAGGACTTCCTCAACACCTACCGCTCGCGCACCGGTCGCTACGCGGTCATCTACACCACGACCAGTTGGTGGAACCAGTGCACGGGCAGTTGGACCGGCCCGTGGGCCAACCACCCGTTGTGGGTCGCCCGCTGGGCGTCCTCGGTCGGTACCCTGCCGGCTGGCGCGCCGTTCTGGAGCTTCTGGCAGTACACCGACTCCGGCAGCGTCTCCGGCATCAGCGGCGCGGTCGACCGCAACTACTGGAACGGCGACCGCAGCCGACTGATCGCCCTGGCCAACAACACCGCCTGAGGTACGTCGTGGCGGCGGGCCGGCGACGCCTGATCGGA
>NZ_JBFBAO010000128.1:0-16445 GCF_040682255.1 Micromonospora sp. NPDC051296
CTGCGACTGGTCGAGCGCTCGGTGAACAGCGACGTGCACGTCCGAGGCAACGAGATCACCATTACCGGCGCTCCCGCCGACAACGCCCTCGCCGAGCGGATCTTCAGCGAACTGCTCGAACTCATCGAGAAAGGCGAGACCCTGACCACAGACGCCGTCCGGCGTACCGTCGGCATGCTCGAACAGGGCGGCACGGAGCGGCCCGCCGAGGTCCTGACGCTCAACATCCTCTCCCGTCGCGGGCGCACCATCCGTCCCAAGACGCTCGGGCAGAAGCGTTACGTCGACGCGATCGACGCGCACACCATCGTCTTCGGCATCGGCCCGGCCGGCACGGGCAAGACCTACCTCGCCATGGCGAAGGCGGTCCAGGCGTTGCAGGCCAAGCAGATCAACCGGATCATCCTGACCCGGCCGGCGGTCGAGGCGGGAGAGCGACTGGGCTTCCTGCCCGGCACGCTGAACGAGAAGATCGACCCGTACCTGCGTCCGCTCTACGACGCGCTGCACGACATGCTCGACCCCGAGACGATCCCGAAGCTGATGGCGGCGGGCACGATCGAGGTCGCCCCGCTGGCGTACATGCGCGGCCGGACGCTCAACGACGCGTTCATCATCCTCGACGAGGCGCAGAACACCACGCCCGAGCAGATGAAGATGTTCCTCACCCGGCTCGGCTTCGGTTCCAAGATCGTGGTCACCGGTGACGTCACCCAGGTGGACCTGCCGGGTGGCACGACCAGCGGCCTGCGCGTGGTCCGGGAGATCCTGGCCGGCGTCGAGGACGTGCACTTCGCGCAGCTGTCCAGCGCCGACGTGGTGCGGCACCGGCTGGTCGGGGAGATCGTCGACGCGTACGCCCGCTGGGACGCCGAGCGGGAGAACCAGCAGGCGCAGGGCGTGCACGCGGTGGCCGGGCGTAGTGCCCAGGGCAACCGCGCCGGCCGGCGCCGCTAGACCGGGGGAAGACAGTTGTCCATCGAGATCGCCAACGAGTCCGGTGTCGACGTCGACACCGACGCCGTGCTCGCCGTCGCCCGGCACGCGCTCGACGAGATGGGGGTCAACCCCCTCGCCGAGCTGTCCGTGCTGCTGGTCGACGTCGACTACATGACCGAGCTGAACCATCGCTGGATGGGCGGCGACGGCCCGACCGACGTGCTCGCCTTCCCCATGGACGAGGGCAGCGTCGACCACGGGCCGGGCGAGAACGCCGCCGCCGGTGGCGAGCCGGCCCTGCTCGGTGACATCGTGCTCTGCCCGGAGGTGGCCGCGAAGCAGGCGGCGACCGCCGGGCACAGTGCGGCCGACGAGCTGCACCTGCTCACCGTGCACGGCGTCCTGCACCTGCTCGGCTACGACCACGCGGAGCCGGAGGAGGAGCGGGAGATGTTCGGGCTCCAGGCCCGGCTGCTGGCCAGCTGGCGGTCGACCCGGTCCCGGTGATGGACACTCCGCTGGCCGCGGCCACCGCCGGCCTACCCGACCTGCAACTGCTCGTCTTCGCCGCCGGGCTGGTGGTGCTTGCCGGCCTGATCGCGATGACCGAGGCCGCCCTGGCCGCGGTCTCCCCGGCGCGCGCCGCCGAGCTGGCCCGGGACGGCACGCGAGGCGCGCGCACCCTCCAGACCGTCGCCGGTGACGTGGTCCGTCACCTCAACCTGCTGCTGCTGCTCCGGTTGCTCGCCGAGCTGACCGCCACCACGCTGGTGGCGCTCGTCGCGGTGGACACGTTCGGGGCGGGCTGGTGGGCTGCCCTGGTCACCGCCGGTGCGATGACCGTGGTCAGCTTCGTCGTGGTCGGCGTCGGTCCGCGTACCCTCGGCCGGCAGCACGCGTACGCGGTGGGCCGGACGGCCGCGCCGCTGGTCCGCTGGCTGGGTCGGGTGCTCAACCCGCTGGCGTCGCTGCTGATCCTGATCGGCAACGCGGTCACTCCGGGCCGGGGCTTCCGGGAGGGGCCGTTCGCCACCCAGGTCGAGCTGCGCGAGCTGGTCGACCTCGCCGAGCAACGGGGTGTGGTGGAGCACGGCGAACGGCAGATGATCCACTCGGTCTTCGCCCTCGGCGACACCATCGCCCGCGAGGTCATGGTGCCGCGTACCGAGATGGTGTGGATCGAGTCGGGCAAGACGCTGTCCCAGGCCCTCGCGCTGTTCCTGCGCTCCGGTTTCTCCCGGATCCCGGTGATCGGCGAGAGCGTCGACGACGTGCTCGGCGTGCTCTACCTCAAGGACCTCGTCCGACGTACCCAGGGCGGTGCCGCGGAGGACCACCAGCTCCCGGTGGCCGAGCTGATGCGACCGGCGACGTTCGTGCCGGAGTCCAAGCCCGTCGACGACCTGCTGTCGGAGATGCAGGCCGCCCGCAACCACCTGGTCATCGTCGTCGACGAGTACGGTGGCACCGGCGGTCTGGTCACCATCGAGGACATCCTGGAGGAGATCGTCGGGGAGATCACCGACGAGTACGATGTCGAACGCCCGCCGGTCGAGCAACTGCCCGACGGCGCGGTGCGGGTCACCGCCCGGTTGCCGGTGGAGGATCTCGGCGAGCTGTTCGACACCGAGCTGCCGCACGACGAGGTGGAGACCGTGGGCGGTCTGCTCGCGCAGTCCCTGGGGCGGGTGCCGATCCCGGGCGCCCAGGTCGAGGTGGCCGGGTTGCGGCTGCTCGCCGAGGGCACCACCGGCCGGCGCAACCGGATCGACACCGTACTGGTGCGCCGGGTGGAACCGACCGACGCGCAGGACAGCCCGGGTGGCACGCCGACCGCCGCCCGGGGCGACACCGACCGATCCGAGGAGAGGCAACCCGCCGATGCCTGAGTCACCCGCCGTACCGGCCGCCCGGCCCAGCTCCGAGCTGAGTGCCGAGGACGGCAAGCTGGTCATCCTCGCCCGGGGAGCCCGGGGCAGGGTGGGCGCCGTGGAGGGCGCCGCGGTTCGGGACCAGGACGGCCGTACGTACGCGGCGGCCAGCGTGTCGCTGCCCTCGTTGACGATCACCGCGCTCCAGCTGGCGGTCGCCTCGGCGGCTGCGGCGGGCGCCACCCGGCTGGAGGCCGCCGCGGTGGTCACCGAGGCGTCCACCCTGGACGGTGCCGGCTACGCGGCCGTGCGCGACCTGGCCGCCGACGCGCCGGTCCACGTGGCCGCGCCGGACGGCACGCTGCTCGGCACGGTAACGTCGTGAGTGACCTGGGGCAGCGCCCGTACCGGGCCGGTTTCGCCTGTTTCGTCGGTCGACCCAACGCCGGCAAGTCCACGCTGACCAACGCGATCGTCGGGCAGAAGATCGCCATCACGTCGAACAAGCCGCAGACCACCCGGCACGTCATCCGGGCGGTGCTGCACCGGCCGGATTCGCAGCTGGTGCTGGTCGACACGCCTGGTCTGCACCGTCCGCGTACGCTGCTCGGCGAGCGGCTCAACGACCTGGTCCGGCAGACCTGGAGCGAGGTCGACGTGATCGGCCTGTGCATCCCCGCCGACGAGCCGATCGGCCGCGGCGACCGGTTCATCACCGGGGAGCTGGCCGAGCTGAAGGCGACCGTGCTGGCGGTGGTCACCAAGACCGACCTGGTCGATCGGAAGCGGCTCGCCGAGCAGTTGCTCGCCGTCAGCGAGCTGGGCGAGTTCGCAGAGGTGGTCCCGGTCAGCGCGGTCTCCGGGCACCAGGTGGACACCCTGGTCGAGGTGATGACGCGCTACCTGCCGGAGTCCCCGCAGCTGTACCCGGACGACATGCTCACCGACGACCCGGAGCAGGTGCTGGTCGCGGAGCTGATCCGGGAGGCGGCGCTGGAGGGGGTCCGGGACGAGCTGCCGCACTCCATCGCGGTCGTGGTGGAGGAGATGATCCCCGAGGGTCAGCTCACGAAGATCTACGCCGACGTGTACGTGGAGCGGCCCAGCCAGAAGGCGATCGTCATCGGGCACCGCGGCAGCCGACTCAAGGCGGTCGGCACCACCGCCCGGCGGCAGATCGAGGAGCTGCTGGGCACTCGGATCTACCTCGATCTGCACGTACGGGTGGCCAAGGACTGGCAGCGCGACCCGAAGCAGCTGCGCAAGCTCGGCTTCTGACCAGCCGGGCTGCCGGACGAGGCCGCCGAATCCGGACGCTTGGGCTCCTGACCGGCTGATCGGTACCGGTCAGGCATATGGGAAGTTTCACTATCCCGGTGGGTAGCTGGCCGTTTCACCGGCGGGCCCCGGAGGGTAGGGAGGGTACGGCCCCCTGCCCCCGGACACAGATGCAGGCTGATGCGAAACAGATACCTGGACCTGCTGCGCTTCCTGGCTATCGTGCGGGTCGTCGTCTATCACGTCACCGGCTGGGCCTCGCTGACATTGCTGTTCCCGGCGATGTCGGTGATGTTCGCCCTTGCCGGGTCGCTGATGGCGACGTCCCTGCACCGGTCCGGGCCCACGGCGGTCGGCCGGCGGCTGCGGCGGCTGCTGCCGTCGCTGTGGGTGCTGGCCGCGATCTTCGTGCCGGCGATGCTGCTCACCGGGCTGCCACTGACCCCCAAGGTGCTGCTCTGGCTCTTCCCGGTGTCCGACCCGCCGGCGAACTACTGGGGTGCGCTGGCGCTGAGCCCGATCTGGTACCTGCGGGACTACCTCTGGTTCGTGCTGGCGTCCCCGGTAGCCCTCTGGCTGTTCCGGCGGTTCCCGCTGCCCACCCTGCTCGCCCCGTACTGCCTGCTGCTGGCGATCGAGCTGGGCATCTACCCGAACGCACCTGGTGTGCTGCGGGAGTTCGGCCTCTACTTCGGCGCGTGGTTGCTGGGCTTCGCCCATCAGGCCGGGATGCTGCGCCGCCTGGCCAACCGGGTCCTGGTGCCGATCGTGCTCGTCCTCGCGGCGATCGGCGGTGCCTGGATCCTGGCCCATCCCGGCCCGCGCGGCTACGACCTGAACGACAATCCGCTCGGCAACGCCCTCTGGTCGGCCGCGTTCATCCTGGTGGCGCTCGGTCGGGCCCCGTCGACTGCGGACTGGGTGGACCGTAACGCGCTGGTCGGCCGCGCGGTCACCGTGCTGAACCGCCGGGCGCTGACCGTCTACCTGTGGCACATGGCGTTCGTGGTCGCGCTCACTCCGCTGGTGGACGTGGTCGGCTGGTCGCACCAGGACCCGCTGGGCCTGGCGGTCCGGATCGCGTTGGTCTTCCTGCTGGTGGGTGTGGTGACCGCACTGGTCGGCTGGGTCGAGGACGTGGCGGCGCAGCGCCGGCCCGAGCTGATCCCCGGCGGACGCCGCCCGACGGCGCCCACCCCACGTTCAGAGTCGGTCTCGGCCGACGTCCCGGCCCGCGACGCGTCCGCGAAACCGGGTGGGTCGCCGGCTGGTGCCGGCCGTTTCGGCGATCACCGGGCGGCGTCCGCCGGGGAGCAGCCGGCCGGTGCGGGCCGCTTGGGCGATGAGCAGCCGGTCGGGGCCGGTCGCTCCGTCCGGGTGCAGCCCGTCGGGGCCGGCCGGTCCGCCGGTCCGTCGGCCGGTCGGGCACCCGAGCGTCGCGAGGACGCCGTACCGGGTCAGCGCGGCCGGGGCAGCGAGGTCAGCGCGAGGTGACGGTGATGTTGCCGCTGCCGGTGCGGACGTCGATCACGAGCGCGGCGGACGGATCGTCCTGCACACCCAGCTCGACCTGACCGGAGCCGGCCCCGGAGCGCACCTGGTACGCGCCGGCCGGCACGGTCAGCTCGACGTCGCCGCTCGACGCGTGCGCCCGGGCGGAGGCAGGCCGGTCCAGCTCGACGGTGACGTTGCCGGACCTGGACTGCACGTCCGTCTCGCCGCCGAGCCGGGTTGCGGTGATGTCGCCGGACGCGGCCCGGAGCACGACGGGCGTGGGCACGTCGTACACCTCGATGTTGCCGGAGCCGGTCTCCACCCGGACCGGCCCGGCGGCGCCGGCCACCCGGACATCGCCCGAACCGACCTTGACGTCCACCTGGCCGACCCGGCTCAGGTCGACGTTGCCGGAGCCCGTCTCGCCCTGGACGCTGACTCCCTCGCCGGTGATGATCTCGTACGAGACGCTGCACCGGCTGCCGCACGAGGTGTCCAGCACCAGTTCCGCGCCCTTGATCTCGTACGTCGGCCCCGGCTGACCGCCCTGGTAGCGCACCACCCTCTTGACCCGTACGCCGTCCGCGCCGCCGTCGGCCCGGACGACCACGTCGCCGGAGCCGGGCAGAACCCGGATCGCGGTGATCCGAGCGGACTCGGTGGTGTCGTAGTCGAGCCGGCTGAAGGAGAGGTTGTCACACCCGGCGAGGACGATCAGGGTGGCAGCCGCGGCGATCGCAATGCTGGTCCGGTGCGCCGTGCTGGTCCGGCGCGTAGCGGTGGTCCGGTGCAGAGCCATGCCGAGCACGCTACGACCGGTGCCGGCGAATGCGCATCCGGGTTCGCCGGCACCGTGACCCGGAGCAGACCCTGAAATCCGACCCGGGGTGAGACCTGACTTCCGGCCGGGAGGGAGAATGAGGCGATGGCCGGGTACCGCCGACAGCTCTACCGCGACGACGCGGTGGTGCTGCGCGTACAGAAACTCGGCGAGTCGGACCGGATCATCACCCTGCTCACCCGGCGGCACGGCCGGCTGCGCGCGGTCGCCCGGGGAGTACGCCGGACCACCTCCAAGTTCGGTGCCCGGCTGGAGCCGTTCGGCCACGTCGACCTCCAGCTCGCCGGCGACCCCAAGGGCGAGCTGGGCAGTTCGCTGCACAGCGTCAGCCAGGTCGAGGGGATCGACCTGTACGGCAAGCGGTTCCTCGGCGACTATCCCCGCTACACCGCGGCCAGCGCGATCGCCGAGACCGCCGAACGACTCACCCCGGTGGAGCGGGAGCCGTCGCTGCGGCTGTTCCAGCTCACCCTGGGGGCGATGCGGGCCCTCGCCGAGGGCAGCCACGCCACCACCCTGGTGCTCGACGCGTACCTGCTGCGCGGCATGACCCTGGCGGGCTGGGCGCCGGCGCTGACCGCCTGCGCGGTCTGCGGCACCCCCGGGCAGCACCGGGCCTTCTCCGTACCGGCCGGCGGCGCGGTCTGCCCGGACTGCCGGCCACCCGGCGCCGCCCACCCGGCCCCGGCCACCATCGACCTGATGTCGGCGCTGGTCAGCGGCGACTGGCGGATCGCCGACGCGACTGAGAACGGGGTACGCCGGGAGTGCAGCGGGCTGGTCGCGGCGCACCTTCAATGGCACCTGGAGCGCGCGCTACGCTCGCTGCCGCTGGTCGACCGGGGCGGCCCGGCGCCCGGCACGGTCCGGTCACCCGGTGGCGTGGCCGGTGCGGTCCCGCCGCCGCGCGGCGCGGCCGGCGAGGGCTGACGCCGTCCGGCGTCGCAGGATGTGAGCAGGGAGAACCGAGTGATCCGATCCACCAGGGCCGGCCGGCGTCAGCCGGTGCCGCCGACACCGCACCGGTCGGGTGCCCGACCGCCGGCGCTGCCGTCGGGGGCGGTGCCCCAGCACGTCGCCGTGGTGATGGACGGCAACGGCCGGTGGGCCAAGGAGCGCGGGCTGCCCCGCACCAAGGGGCACGAGGCGGGGGAGTTCTCCCTCTTCGACACCGTCGAGGGCGCCATCGAGCTGGGCATTCCCTACCTGTCGGCGTACGCCTTCTCCACCGAGAACTGGCGGCGCTCGCCGGACGAGGTGCGGTTCCTGATGGGCTTCAACCGGGACGTCATCCGCCGCCGCCGTGATCAGCTGGTCGACCTCGGGGTGCGGGTGGTGTGGTCCGGCCGGGCCGGGCGGCTGTGGAAGAGCGTCATCTCGGAGTTGCAGACCGCCGAGGAGATGTCCCGGGGCAACTCGACGCTGACCCTGCAGTTCTGCGTCAACTACGGCGGGCAGGCGGAGATCGCCGACGCCGCCGCCGCGATCGCCCGGGACGTGGCCGCTGGCCGGCTCGACCCGGCGAAGGTCACCGAGAAGACCATCGGGCGCTACCTCTACCACCCCGAGGTGCCCGAGGTGGACCTGTTCCTGCGGCCCTCCGGCGAGCAGCGGACGTCGAACTTCCTGCTCTGGCAGAGCGCGTACGCCGAGCTGGTCTTCCTGGACACGCTCTGGCCCGACTTCGACCGCCGCCACCTGTGGTACGCCTGCGAGCTGTACGCCCAGCGGGACCGTCGCTTCGGTGGCGCGTTGCCCAACCCGGTGGCGCCGACCACCCTGAACGCTTAGCGGCTGGCCGGGCTGGGTATTACCCTGCGCAGCAGCCACTGACGGAGGTGAACCCACATGATCCGCAAGCGTGTTGCCCAGTGGGCGGTGATGGCCGTGGCGATTCCGTTGGCGGCAGCCGGCGCCCGCCGGCTCAGCCATTCACTGGAGGCGCGGCGCGGCCCGTCCCGGGCCAGCCGCATGCTCACCCGCGGTGCCGACCTGATCCGCCCCCACCAGGCCCGCCGCCGCCGCTTCTTCTGACCCCGCTTCCCTTCCTGACCCCGCTCTCCCTAACCCCACGACGCGCCCTGCCGCCAACGGCAGGGCGCGTCACCTTGTCGATCATGCAGTTGTGGTGCCTGACAAAGGGGTCGTACCGGGCTGAGACGGTCACCACAACTGCATGATCGGCGGAGCGGGGAGGGTCAGGCGCCGACCTCGGGGCGGTCGGGGGTGGCCCAGAGGGTGTGGAAGGAGCCGTCGCGGTCGGTGCGACGGTAGGTGTGCGCGCCGAAGTTGTCGCGGAGGCCCTGGATGAGGGCGGCGGGGAGGCGCTCCGCGCGCAGCGCGTCGAAGTAGGCCAGCGAGGAGGCGAAGGCGGGTGCTGGGACGCCGGCCTTGGCGGCCTCGGCCACCACTCGTCGCCAACTCGGCACGCCGTCGCGCACGGTGTCGGCGAACCACGGCGCCACCAGCAGGGTGGGCAGCTCCGGCTGGTCGTCGTACGCCTGCCGGATGCGGTCCAGGAAGCGGGCCCGGATGATGCAGCCGCCCCGCCAGATGGTCGCCGTACCACCCAGGTCGACGCCCCAGTCGTACTCGGCGCTGCCGGCGCGGATCTGGTCGAAGCCTTGGGCGTACGCGACGATCTTGGAGGCCAGCAGCGCGCGCCGTACGTCCTCGATGAACGTCTCGCGGTCGCTGACCTGCCACTTCTCCCCGGCGCCCGGGAAGGCCCGCGCTGCGGCCTCGCGCTGGTCGACGTGCCCGGACAGCGATCGGGCGAAGGTCGCCTCGGCGATTCCGGTGATCGGCACGCCGAGGTCGAGCGCGCTCTGCACGGTCCACCGGCCGGTGCCCTTCTGCTCGGCCCGGTCCTGCACCACGTCCACGAACGCCCGCCCGGTGGCGGCGTCGGTGTGCGCCAGCACGTCGGCCGTGATCTCGATCAGGAATGACTCCAGCTCGCCGGAGTTCCACTCCCGGAAGATCTCCGCGATCTGCGCCGGCTCCGCACCCAGCCCGGCCCGCAACAGGTCGTACGCCTCGGCGATGAGCTGCATGTCGGCGTACTCGATGCCGTTGTGGACCATCTTCACGAAGTGCCCGGCGCCGTCCGGCCCGATGTGCCGGCAGCAGGGTACGCCGTCGATCTGCGCGGCGATCTTCTCGAAGATCGGACCGAGCTTGCGGTACGACTCGGCGGAGCCGCCCGGCATGATGCTCGGCCCCCACAGCGCGCCCTCCTCGCCACCGGAGACGCCGGTGCCGACGAAGTGCAGTCCCTTGTCCCGCAGCGCCTCTTCCCGACGGCGGGTGTCGGCGAAGTGCGCGTTGCCGCAGTCGATGATGATGTCGCCCGCCGCCAGCAACGGCACCAGCTCGTCGATCACCGCGTCGGTGGGTCCCCCCGCCTTCACCATGATGATCACCGCGCGGGGGCGCTCCAGCGCGGCGACGAAGTCCGCGAGGGACTCCGCCGGAACGAAGGTGCCCTCGTCGCCGTGCTCCGCCACCAGCGACCGGGTCCGCTCCGGCGAGCGGTTGTGCACCGCCACGGTGAACCCGTTGCGGGCCAGGTTCCGGGCCAGGTTCCGGCCCATCACCGCCAGCCCGGTCACACCGATCTGCGCCGTAGCCCGATCCGCCATCCTCGTCGCCACCTTCCGCCGTCGACCTGTAGTGCTGCGACGGTATCGCGGGCGGCGGCGATCCGCGCCGTCCGTCCCACGGCTGGTCACCGCCGCGTCGCGCCCCGCTCGGTGTGCCGGCCGGCGCTGGCCGGAATTCGGGTGCGCCTGACCTCGTCCAGGGGTAACGTGCGGGGCATGCGCTACTGACGCCCGCTTCATCGAGCCCGGTCCGCCGCCCATGCTGCCGCGGACCTGTCCGCTCCCGGGCGTCCGCGCGTGCCACCTGCCGTCGTGTCGACGGCGTGTCCTCCGTGGTCGCTCCGGGGCAGCCGTTCCGAATCCGTCCGACCGCCGTTCGATGCCGGCGGTCACCAGACGCGGCGGCTCTGCGGCCGTACGCCGCCATCCGCCGAGCGAGGAGGCCCCGATGCCTGCCAGCCGTAAGTCCAGGAAATCCCGTGCCACCAGCCTTCCCGAGCTGACGCCGGCCGATCTCGCCAAAGCCACGGCGACCGACCAGCCCGGGTCACCGGTGGCGCTGACGTCCCCGGTGAGGCTCACGCCGCCGGAGTCGCCGATCGGGCTCACTCCGCCCGTGTTGCCGGTCGGGCTGACGCCGCCGGTGGGGCAGCTCGCGTCGCCGGTCGACCGGGTGCCGGTCGAACCGGACGCGGCGGTGCCGGACCGCGGTGCGGTGCCGGAGGAGCGGGTCGTCCCGCCGAAGGCCGGTCCGCCGTCGGGTCGTGGCAAGGGGATCAGCTCCGGCCGCCCACAGCGGGCCGGACAGGCCCGCCAGTACGCCTTCCGGCGCAGCTGACCGACCTTCGTAAGTGGATAGTTCTGGCTGTGGGTACATCTGTGGTCGTCCTGACGACAACAGATGTACCCACGTTCCGTCGGCGGCAGCAGCGGCGCGACCCGGGCACCGCGCGGGTCGCATCGGTGTCTGCCGGCGGCTCAGCTGATGAGCGGGCGGAAGGTGCCGAGTGCGACGCTGACCGCGAGCGCGGCGCTGGCGAGTGCCGTCGCGCCGACGACCAGCACCCAGTCGGCCGGGCCGAACCGCTGACGACGGGCGAAGGTGCGGGGGACACCGGCGTCGAAGCCACGCGCGTCCATCGCCACCGCCAGCCGGGTACCCCGCCGGATCGCGCCGACCAGCAGGGTGAAGGCGGTCGAGACGAACAACCGCAGCCGGGCCACCGGATTGCGGCCCGCCTCCACGCCCCGCGCCCGGCGGGCCATGGCGATCATCTCCCACTCCTGCCCGAGCAGCGGCACCAACCGGAACGCCGCCAGCGCGCCGATCGCGAACCGGGCCGGTGCCTTGGCGTTCTGCACCAGTGCGTCGGCCAGATCGGTGGGGTCGGTGGTGGCGAAGACGATCACCCCGGGCAGGGCCACCGCGAACAGCCGCAGCACCATGCCCAGCGCGGTGACCAACACCCCCGAGGTCACCACGACCGGACCCGCGTCGAGCAGCAGGCGTCCCGACCGGTCGCCGGCGAAGAGCACCAGGGTGACCAGTACGCCGCCGGCGGCGGCCAGCAGCGGCCAGGCCCGGCGTGCCAGTGCCCGGGGGCGCAGGCCGAACAGCGGCAGCACGGCCAGTTCCACGGCGATCGCGATGGCCGGCGCGACCGGATCCAGGGTGGCCATCAGCGGGAACGCGAACAGCAGCGCCGCCGCGAGCTTGGCCACCGGATTGCGCCGGGCCAGCGGCGCGTCCGGGCGGGCGATCGGTTCCAGGCTGATCATCGTTGCTCCATTGCGGCGCCCGCGACCGCATCGCTCTCGGCGCCGACCGGTACGCCGGGTACGGCGCTCGGGGCTGCGGTGCCGCCGGGGGGCGGGGGGCGGTCCAGGGTCAGGGTGCGGTCGGCCAGCGCGGCCACGAACTCTGCGTCGTGGGTCACCGTGACCAGGCCGTGGCCGGCGTCGCGCAGCTCCGCGAAGAGGTCCACCAGCTCCCGCCAGGTGCGCCGGTCCTGACCGAAGGTCGGCTCGTCGCAGATGAGCAGGCGGGGCGCGGTGGCCAGGGCGGTCGCCACGCTCAGCCGCCGCGCCTCCCCTCCGGAGAGGGTGTACGGGTTGGCCGCGGCGAGCTTGGTCAGCCGTAGCCGTTGCAGCAGCGGGTCGACGCGGTCGCGGACCGCCGCCTCGGACGCCCCGGCACGCCGCGGACCGAGTGCCAGCTCGTCGAAGACGGTGCTGGTCACGAACTGGTGCTCGGGGTCCTGGAACACCGAGCCGATCCGGCCGGCCAGCGCGGGTGCGCGCCATCGGTGCGGGGGAGTGCGGGTGTCGGCCCCGGCCAGGCCGGAGCTCGCCACCAGCCGCCCGGCACCCGGCTTGAGCAGCCCGCCGAGCAGCAACGCGAGGGTGGACTTGCCGGCGCCGTTCGGGCCGAGCACCGCGAGCGCCTCACCGGCGCGTACGGTCAGGTCGGTGGTGGCCAGCCGGGGTGGCCGGCCGAGCCGGTCCGCGGTGAGCAGCACCTCGCCGGCCGGTGCGGCGGCCCGGCGTGGGGGCATCTCCCGGCCGGGCACCCAGACTCCCTCGGCGGCGAGCGCGGCACCGTGGGTGGCGAAGACGCTCTCCGGCGGCCCGTCGGCGCGTACGCCGCCACCGGGTTCGAGCACCACCACCCGGTCGACCAGGGGCAGCGCCTCGGCGACCCGGTGCTCGACCAGGATCAGTGTGGTGTCGGCGTGCACCGCCCGCGCGACCGCCGCGCGGACCAGGGCGGCCCCGGCCGGGTCGAGGTTGGCGGTGGGCTCGTCGAGCAGCAGCAGGCCGGGGCGCAGGGCGAGCACGCCGGCCAGCGCGAGTCGCTGCTGTTCGCCGCCGGAGAGCGCCGCGGTGGGCCGGTCCCGGTGGTACGGGAAGCCGACCCGGCTCAGCGCCTCGTCGACTCTCGGCCAGATCTCGCCGGCCGGTACGCCCCGGTTCTCCAGCCCGAACGCCACGTCGTCGCCGCAGCGGGCCATGACGAGCTGGGACTGCGGATCCTGGAAGACGATGCCGACCCGCTCCCGGGCCTCGGCCGGCGGCCGGCCGTCGATCTCGACGGTGCCCTCCTGCTCGCCGGAGTCCTCGGGCAGCAGCCCGGCCAGCGCGGCCAGTAGCGTGCTCTTGCCGGCCCCGGAGGGCCCGAGCAGCAGCACCCGCTCACCGCACGCCACCCGCAGGTCCACCCCGCGTACGGCCCAGGCCCGCCGCCCGGCGTGCCGCCACCCAAACCCCCGCAGCGTCACCCCGTCCACATCACCACCCCCTGCCCAACTCCTCCCGCCCGACCACCACCACTCGCCCCGCACCCCCGGTTGATCATGAAGTTGGCGGGCGATCTGGAGATCGAAATGCCGGCCAAGTTCATGATCAACGCGAGGGGGCGGGTGCGGTCAGATGAGGGCGCGGTCGCGGCCGGCGGGGAAGCGGTCCAGGACGCCGGTGCGGGCCAGGGCGCCGGTGAGGGCGTACGCGCCGGCGCCGGCGATCACGGTGGCGCTGAGCACGGTGAGCAGCGCGTAGGGGATCCGGTAGCTGGTCAGTGCGTACGGGGTGTTCCAGACGAAAAAGTCGAACAACGCGGCGCCGAGACCGGTCAACGCGCCGGCCAGCAACGCGGTCGGTAGCCGGAACGAGCGGTACCGGAAGGCGGCGAAGGCCAGCTCGGCGCCGAGGCCCTGGATGAGGCCCTGGACGATGGTGATGCCACCCCACTCAGAGCCCAGCAGCGCGGAGATGGTCGCCGCGACCGCCTCGCAGAACAGCGCGGCACCCGGCTTGCGGATCACCAGGCCGCCGAGCACCGCCGGGACCAGCCAGACGCCGTACATGACGGCCTGGCTGGCCGGAAAGAACGCGAAGGCCGGGTCGGCCGCCCGCCAGAGCAGTCCCCAGGCCCAGAAGATGACGCCGAAACTGACGGCGATCACCGCGGCCACCACGATGTCGATCGTGCGCCACCGGTTGGTGGTCGGTTGGTTCATGGTTTGCTCCCAGTCCATTGTCGAACCAGGAGAAGACGCACGCCCCGCCCGGCGTCGCCGGACAAAGGCGGGCTGGAGGTGGACCGAACTCCCTGCGCTGGCATTACCCAGATCAGGTTCGAGGGTCTGCGGGCGAACCCGCACTCTCAGCGCTGTGCGCTCCCCTGTCGGAGGTGAAGTTGTCTCGCCGACGCTAACACCTCGGAAGATCAACAGGCAACGTGATCTTCGCAGGTCATGTGTGGTGTTCACGTCCGGCGCGGCGGCGGTGCCAGCGGATATCGGCGACCCGCCCACTTCCGTGAATCCATCGACGCCACCGAACCCGGACGGTAGTCTCAGGCCGCGATCCGGACGGGCCGAAGGGCGAGAGGTGACCGCGAACACGGACCAGGCCGCACCAGCCGGCGAACCGGAGGACCAACCAACGGGCGCGGTGGGCGTCGCGACAGAGGTACGCGAGCCGGCACCGACCGGTGGCGAGTCGCCCCGGCGGTGGCTCGGCGACCGGATCGGCTCGGTGGAGGTCCTGGCGGCGCTGCTGATCCTGCTGATCATCTTCCGGGATCCGCTGGCCGCCGCGCTGGACGATCCCCGCCTGCAGACCTGGACCACCGTCTTCGTCTCGATCATGGTGCAGGCGGTGCCGTTCCTGGTGTTCGGGGTGCTGCTCTCCGCCGTGATCGCGGTCTTCGTACCCCGGTCGTTCTGGGCCAGGGCGCTGCCCCGGCACCCGGCCCTCGCGGTGCCGGCGGCCAGCGCGGCCGGGGTGGTGCTGCCCGGCTGCGAGTGCGGGTCGGTGCCGATCGCGGGTTCGCTGATCCGGCGGGGCGTCACGCCCGCCGCGGCGCTGGCCTTCCTGCTCGCCGCCCCGGCGGTCAACCCGATCGTGCTCACCGCCACGGCGGTCGCCTTCCCGAACAACCCCGAGATGGTCCTCGCGCGCGGCCTCGCCAGCCTGGTCGTCGCCATGGTCATGGGCTGGCTCTGGCTGCGCCTCGGCCGTACCGAGTGGATCAGGATGCCGCGCCGGCCGGAGCTGGACGACGCCTCGCGTGGCCGGGCCTTCTGGGCCGCCGTCCGGCACGACGTGACGCACGCCGGCGGTTTCCTGGTGCTCGGCGCGATGGCCGCCGCCAGCATCAACGTGCTGGTCCCGGAGCGGTGGTTGCAGACCCTCGCCGACAACGCCTGGCTGTCGATCCTGGCCCTGGCGCTGCTCGCCGTACTGCTCTCGCTCTGCTCGGAGGCGGACGCCTTCGTCGCGGCCTCGCTGTCGCAGTTCTCCCTCACGTCCCGACTGGTCTTCCTGGTGGTGGGGCCGATGGTCGACCTCAAGCTGATCGCGATGCAGGCCGGCGTCTTCGGCCGCCGGTTCGCCCTCCGGTTCGCGCCGACCACCTTCGCGGTGGCCCTGCTGGTCGCCGCCGGGGTCGGGGCGGTGCTGCTGTGAACCGGCAGGCGCAGGCGGTGGTCCTGCTGCTGCTCGGCGGCGCGGTGATCCGGGCCAGCATCACCGACCTCTACCTGCGCTACGTGAAGGAGGGGCTGCGTCCCTTCCTGATCGCCGCCGGCCTGCTGCTGGTGGTCGCCGCGATCATGACCCTGTGGTACGAGCTACGCCCGGCCGTCCCCCGCCCACTCGCCCGGCCCGCCAGCGGCCCGGCGCGCGGCGACTCAGCTGGCAGCGGCCTGGCGGACGGCTCCGGCGAGGCCCCGATGGGCGGCCCGGCCGGCCACGACGGGCACGGCCACCACGAGCCGCGGATCGGCTGGCTGCTCATCCTGCCGGTGCTCGGCCTGCTGCTGGTCGCCCCGCCGGCCCTCGGGTCGTACGCGGCGAGTCAGGCCGGCACCGCGCTGAGCGCCCAGCAACAGTCGGACTACCCGCCGCTGCCCGAGGGCGACCCGGTCTCCGTCAGCGTGCTCGACTACGCCTCCCGGGCGCTGTTCGACCGGGGTGCCTCGATCGGCGACCGGCGGGTGCTGCTCACCGGCTTCATCGCCACCGGCCCCGACGGTCAGCCGATCCTGGCCCGGATGGTGCTGTCCTGCTGCGCCGCCGACGGCCGGCCGATCAAACTCGGGCTGAGCGGCGACGTACCGACGGGGTTGCCGAACGACAGCTGGGTCGAGGTGACCGGTCGCTACACCGACCGGCTCGGCCGCGACCCGGTCAACGACGCCGAGATCCCCTACCTGGAGGTCGAGTCCTGGCGCCAAATCCCCACCCCCAAAAACCAGTACCAGTAACCCGACGCCCTCGGCAGGTCCCGCCCTGTTGATCATGAAGTTGGCGGGCGGTTTGATCTCCGAAGCACCCAGCGGTGCAGTGCCCGGCCGGCGGCCACCAGCACCTCCCAGACCAGCCGCACGGGCAGCACCACCACCAGCGCGATCC
>NZ_JBFBAO010000129.1:0-16399 GCF_040682255.1 Micromonospora sp. NPDC051296
CAGTCCGCGTTCCAGCACGGCCGGCTGGCCGCACCGCTGACCGCATTGACCCTCACCGACCCGATCGCCAGCGTCGTCATCGGGATCACCGTCTTCCAGGAAACCCTGACGGTCACCCCCGGCCGCATCATCGGACTCGTCCTGGCCAGCGCCACCGTCGCCGCCGGGGTCTGGCTCGCCGGCACGGCATCCGAGCGGAACTGACGCTTCCGCTGCCCTGGCTGACCCAGCGGTCTTCACTGGTCGCCAGGCGGCGGTGCGGTAGCCAGGATGGCATCGAGGCCGCGTTCGAACAGGTCGTCGTCACTCCAGCGCGAGTCCCGGGACGCCGCACGGGATGAGGTCTGGCGCCGCGGTCGTACCCCGGCTGGTGAACCGGTCTTCGTCGGGGTCACCAACGGTGATCCTGTCCGGCTGCTCTACGACGTGGCGGTTTACTGGGACGCGACCCGCTGAGAGCCGTTTGCCGGAGTTTCCTCGTCCGCGACGGGTCAGCGATGGTGGTCGCTGGACTTGCGGACCAGCAATTCGGGCTGGAACAGGACGTGCCGGTGCTGGTGGCCGTCCTCGTTGATCGACTCCTCGAGGAGAAGTTCCGCGGCGGTGCGGCCCAACTGGGCTCGGGGCTGCCGTACGGAGCTGAGCGGCACGGCCGCCGCGGCGGCGAACTCGATGTCGTCGTAGCCGACGATCGCGATGTCCTCGGGCACCCGCAGCCCGTGCGCGATCGAGCCCTGTAGAAGGCCGAGCGCCAGCAGGTCGTTGGCGCAGAAGACCGCCGTGGGCCGCCGGTCCGGGGGCAGCGCCGCGAGATCGTCGGCAGCCTGCCGGCCGGCATCGACCGACAGGCTGGACGTCTTGACAAGTTGCAGCTCCAGGGGCACGTCGCGCTCGGCGAGTGCGGTGGCGGCGCCGAGGTGCCGGTCGGCCACCTGGCGGATCGTGATCGGCCCGCCGACGTACGCGATCCGCTCGTGTCCCCGCTCGGCGAGGTGCTCGGCGGCCAGCCGCCCGCCGGTGACGTCATCCACGGCGACCGAGCAGCGACTCGGGTGTCCGGAGCCGCGGTCGACGAGCACCACCGGGATGCCGCGCTCGACGAACGCGTCGAGTCGGGGGTGCCGGCCGTCGGAGACGGGGGTGACGAGCAGGCCCTGCACTCGCTGCTCCTCGAGCATGTCGAGATGGCGTTGCTCGCGGTGCGGGTCCTCACCGCTGTTGCACACGATCAACATTCCGCCGGCTTCCTCGACCACCGCCTCCGCGCCGCGCACGACGTCGGTGAAGAACGGGTTCGACACGTCGAGGACCAGGATCGCGACGGTACGGCTGCGCCCGGCGCGCAGTTGGCGGGCGGAGTCGTTGCGGACGTAGCCCAGCTCGGTGATGGCGTCGAGCACCTTCTGCCGGGTGGTCGGGGAGACGAGGTCAGGCCGGTTGAGCACGTTGCTGACGGTGCCGAGCGACACGCCCGCGTGCTTCGCCACTTGTTTGATGTTGGCGGCGGCCATCTCTCCCTCAAGCAAGGTGGTGAGCGGTCCACCGGCGGTCCGCCGGCTGATGGTGAAACGTACCAGCGCGCACGCTCGGCGTGATATGTGCCGCGCGGATGTGGCCGGAGCCGGACAAGTCGCCAGGGGCCCGGGGCTGCGTTGGATAACGAGTCGGTAACCAGCCGGAAACCCTTGACCGGTGCCAGGGCGCCGCCTAGAGTCGGGCCGCAAGTGAAACGTTTCATAGCGTGATTCTGATTACTGCCCCGTTAACTACAACCTGAGGGGGCCACGTGCTTCCGGTCTTGGCGCTGGAGGGTGTGGACAAGTCGTTCGGTGCCGTCGCCGCGCTGCGTGACGCCCGGCTGGAACTGTACGCCGGCGAGGCGCACGCGCTGGTCGGCGAGAACGGCGCCGGCAAGTCCACCCTGGTGAAGATCCTGGCCGGCGTCCATGGGCCGGACACGGGGAGCGTGCTGCTCGACGGCCAGCCGGTCGCCTTCGGCAGCCCGGCCGACGCCCGCGCGGCGGGCATCGCCGTCATCTACCAGGAGCCGACCCTGTTCCCGGACCTGTCGGTCGCGGAGAACATCTTCATGGGCCGCCAGCCGCTCAAGGGGCTGCGCCGGATCGACGCCGCCGCCATGCGCGAGCGCACCAACGAGCTGTTCGCCCGACTCGGTGTCCGGATCGACCCGGACCGGCCGGCCCGTGGGCTGTCCATCGCCGATCAGCAGCTCGTCGAGATCGCCAAGGCGCTCTCCTTCGACGCCCGGGTGCTGGTGATGGACGAGCCGACCGCGGCGCTCTCCGGCGTCGAGGTCGATCGGCTCTTCGCCGTGGCGCGTTCCCTGCGGGACAACGGCGCGGCGATCCTGTTCATCTCGCACCGGTTCGACGAGGTGTTCTCGCTCTGCCAGCGGGTCACGGTGATGCGGGACGGCCGGTGGATCGCCACCGACGAGATCGGGAACCTGACCGTGGACGGCGTGGTACGCACCATGGTCGGCCGGGACATCTCCGCGCTCTTCCCCAAGATGGCCACCGAGCCGGGCGAGGTACGCCTTCAGGTCGACGGTCTCACTCGACACGGCTACTTCGACGACGTCTCGTTCACCGTGCGCGGCGGCGAGATCGTCGCGCTCGCCGGGCTGGTCGGCGCGGGCCGCAGCGAGGTGGCCCGGGCGATCTTCGGCGTCGACCGGTACGACGCCGGGCAGGTGCGGGTCGACGGCCGCCCGCTGCGGCCGGGCGACCCGCCGGCGGCGATCGACGCGGGTCTGGCGCTCGTGCCGGAGGACCGCCGCCAGCAGGGGCTGGTGATGGAGCTGTCGATCGAGCGCAACGCCACGCTGCCGCGCCGTTGGGCGCTCAGCCGGCTCGGGCTGCTGTTCGGCGCCAGCGAGCGGCGCTCGGCGGCGGAGTGGGCCAAGCGGTTGCAGGTGAAGGCCGCGCGGAACACCGATGCGGTGTCGACCCTCTCCGGCGGCAACCAGCAGAAGGTCGTGCTGGCCAAGTGGCTGTCCACCGAGCCCCGGGTGCTCGTGATCGACGAGCCCACCCGCGGCATCGACGTCGGCACGAAGTCCGAGGTGCACCGGCTGCTCTCCCAACTCGCGTCCGAGGGGGTGGCGGTGCTGATGGTGTCCAGTGAACTGCCGGAGGTGCTCGGCATGGCCGATCGGGTGCTCGTCATGCACGAGGGCCGGCTGGTCGCCGACATTCCCCGCGACCAGGCCGATGAGGAGAGCGTCATGTTCGCCGCGACCGGGCAACGGGGGGCCGCCGCATGACCACGTCAGACGTACGATCGCGGCCCGCCGCACCGAACGGGCCCGAGCCGAAGGCGGAGTCCGGCGCCCGCCTGGCGCACCGGCTGTTCGTCGTGCGCGAGCTGGGCATCCTGCTCGCGCTGGTGCTCCTGGTCGCGGTGACCTTCGGGGTGAACCAGCGGTTCCTCTCCGCGCAGAACATCAAGGACCTGCTGCTCAGCTCGACCATCCTGGCGATCCTCGCGGTCGGCCAGGCCATCGTGATCATCACCCGCAACGTCGACCTGTCGGTCGGCTCGATCCTCGGCCTGGCCGCGTTCGCCACCGGCGCGCTGTTCGTCGACAACCCCGGCACGCCGATCCCGGTGGCGATCCTGATCGGCGTCGCGCTCGGGGCGCTCTGCGGCGCGGTCAACGGCGGCCTGATCGCGGCGGCGCGGGTACCGGCCCTGGTGGTCACCCTCGGCACGCTGTACGTGTTCCGCGGCATCGACTACACCTGGGCCACCGGACGCCAGATCAACGCCGCCGACATGCCGCGCGAGTTCCTGCGGATGGGCAACGCCACCGTGCTCGGGGTTCCGGTGCTCGCGCTCTTCGCGGTCGCCGTGCTGGTGGCCGCCGGCTACCTGCTGAAGAACTACCGCAGCGGTCGGGAGCTGTACGCGATCGGCTCGGACCCGGACGCCGCCCGGTTGTCCGGAATCGCGGTAGGGCGCCGGGTCTTCTTCGCCTTCGTGGCCAGCGGGGCGCTCGCCGGGCTCGCCGGCGTGCTGTACGCGGCCCGGTTCGGCACCCTCGACGCCAATGCCGGGCTCGGTATCGAGCTCAACGTGGTCGCGGCCGTGGTGGTCGGCGGTGTCGCGATCTTCGGCGGCAGCGGCTCGGTGTACGGCGCCGCGCTCGGCGCCGTCCTGCTGACCACCATCGGTAGTGCCCTGCCGGTCCTCGGGGTCACTCCGTTCTGGCAGCGCGCCGCCGTCGGCGCGCTCATCCTGGCCGCCATCGGGCTCGACCGGGCGCTCGCCGTCCGCATGGCACGTCGTCTGCGAGGAGGCAAGACCCGTGGCAACTGACACCCTGGTCACCCCGGCGCGAACCGCGAAGGCGGGGCCGCCCGCCTGGCGTCGCCTGCTTGGTTCCTGGGACGCCGTGCTCATCCTCGCGCTGCTCGTCGTGGTGCTCGTCGCCAGCGCCACGATCGAGGGCGTCGGCAGCCCCCGCTTCTACCGGTTCGTGGCGCTGGAGGCGATCCCGATCGCCCTGATCGCGCTGCCGATGACGCTCGTCATCATCACCGGCGAGATCGACCTGTCGGTAGCGAGCACGGTCGGCCTCACCTGTTCGGTGCTCGGGCAGCTCTGGTACCTCGGCGTCACGTCGCTGCCGGTGCTGATCCTGCTCAGCCTGCTGCTCGGCGCCGTGCTCGGCGCGGTGAACGGTGTCTTCATCACCGTGTTCGGCCTGCCGTCACTGGCGGTCACCATCGGTACGCTAGCGCTCTACCGCGGCCTGGCGTACGTCGTCCTGGGCGACCGGGCCATCGCCGACTACCCGCCGGCGTGGACCCAGAACGCCGTGGCACCCATCCCGGGCACGGTCATCCCGTGGTTCGTGCTGGTCCTGGCGGCTCTCGCCGTCGTGTTCGGCGTGCTGTTGTACGCCACCCCGATCGGCCGCTCGCTCTACGCGATCGGCAACAACGCCGAGGCGTCCAACTTCGCCGGCATCTCGGTGCTGCGCACCAAGTTCTGGCTCTTCGTCGCCACCGGCGCCATGGCGGCGCTGGCCGGCGTCTTCTGGACGTTCCGGTTCGCCAGTGCCCGGGCCGACAACGCGACCGGCCTGGAACTGGCGGTGGTGGCCGCCGTGCTGCTCGGCGGGGTGTCCATCTTCGGCGGCCGCGGCGGTCTCGTCGGCGTGATCGCCGCCGTGGCTCTGCTCGGCATCCTCCGCAACGCGCTGCAACTGGCCGACGTGCCGGCGAACGCGCTGACCATCGTCACCGGAACCCTGCTCATCCTCTCTGTTGTCGGACCGAACCTCGTGCGGATGGCGCGCGAGCGGCTACGTCGGCGCCGACCCGCCACCACCCTCGAAAGGAAACCTTCATGAGCATCAGACGTACCCGGGTCGTCGCGACCGCCGTACTCGCCGCCGTGGCCCTCACCCTGGGCGCCTGCGCCGAGGACACCGGCACCGGCACCGACGCCGGATCCGGCAACGGCAACGGCAACGCCTCCGGCACCATCAAGGAAGGTCTCAAGGTCACCTTCCTGCCCAAGCAGGTCAACAACCCGTACTTCGACACCTCGGACAACCAGGGCGGCAAGCCGGCGGTCGAGGAGTTCAAGGGCCAGTACGCGCAGACCGGCCCGTCCGAGGCCAGCCCGTCGGCCCAGGTGTCGTACATCAACACGCTGTCCCAGCAGGGCACCGACGTCATCATCATCGCGGCGAACGACCAGGACGCCGTCTGTGGCTCGCTGACCGAGGCCAAGGCCGCCGGGGCGAAGGTCGTCACCTACGACTCGGACACCAAGCCGGAGTGCCGGGACGCGTTCGTCAACCAGGCCACCTCGGAGGGCATCGCCCAGGCGCAGATCAAGCTGATCTCGGACGCGGTCGGTCCCGAGGGCGGCGAGATCGCCATCCTGTCGGCCACGGCGAACGCGACGAACCAGAACGCCTGGATCGAGCTGATGAAGACCGAGCTGGCCAAGCCGGAGTACAGCAAGCTGAAGCTGGTGGCCACGGTCTACGGCGACGACCAGGACGAGAAGTCGTTCCAGGAGGCCCAGGGTCTGCTGTCGAAGTACCCCAACCTCAAGGGCATTATCTCGCCGACCACGGTCGGTATCGCCGCCGCGGCGCGCTACCTCTCCGGCTCGTCCTACAAGGGCAAGGTGCAGCTGACCGGCCTCGGCACCCCGAACCAGCTGCGCGAGTACGTCAAGGACGGCACCGTCAAGGCGTTCGCCCTGTGGAACCCGGCCGACCTCGGCTACCTGGCCGCGTACACCGGTGCGGCGCTCGCCTCCGGGATCATCACCGGCAAGGAGGGCGAGAAGTTCACCGCCGGCAAGCTCGGCGAGTTCACCCTCGGCGCGAACGGTGAGGTCCTGCTGGGCGACCCGTTCGAGTTCACCGCGTCGAACATCGACCAGTTCAACTTCTGATCCACGGGTAGGTGTGGTGTGCGCCGGATCTGCTTCACTCTCCAGGTCAGACCGGAGCGGATGGCGGAGTACCGGCGCCGCCACGCCGCCGTCTGGCCCGACATGCTGGCCGCGCTGAAGCACGCGGGCTGGCACGACTATTCACTCTTTCTTCGTGACGACGGACTGCTGGTCGGCTACTTCCTGACCGAGGACCTCGACGCCGCGCGCGCGGCGATGGAGGCGACCGAGGTCAACGCGCGGTGGCAGGCCGAGATGGCCCCGTTCTTCGCCGACCTGCCTGGCGGGCGGCCCGACCGCGGGTTCCGCGTCCTGACCGAGATCTTCCATCTCGAAGAGCAACTGGGGGAGCAGCAATGACCGAGATCGACCCGACCACGCGCCGGCGGGTCCTCGATGCCCTGCGCGAGCAGCGCATCGAGACGCCGTCCTGGGCGTACGGCAACTCGGGCACCCGGTTCAAGGTGTTCGCGCAGGAGGGCGTGCCTCGCGACCCGTACGAGAAGGTGGCGGACGCGGCGACCGTGCACCGCTTCACCGGTGTCGCGCCGACGGTGGCGCTGCACATCCCGTGGGACCGGGTGGACGACTACGCCGTGCTGGCCGGGTACGCCAAGGAGCAGGGCATCGAGCTTGGCACGATCAACGCGAACGTGTTCCAGGACGACGACTACAAGCTGGGCTCGGTCACCAACCCCGACCCGGCGGTGCGGCGCAAGGCGATCGGGCACCTGCTGGAGTGCGTCGAGGTCATGGACGCCACCGGGTCGCGTGACCTGAAGCTGTGGTTCTCCGACGGCACCAACTACCCGGGGCAGGACAGCATCCGGGAGCGCCAGGACCGGCTCGCGGAGGCGTTGCGGCAGACGTACGGGCGGCTGACCGGCCGGCAGCGGTTGCTGCTGGAGTACAAGCTCTTCGAGCCGGCGTTCTATCTGACCGACGTGCCGGACTGGGGCACCGCGTACGCGCACTGCCTCGAACTCGGCGAGCGGGCCCAGGTGGTCATCGACACCGGCCACCACGCACCGGGCACGAACATCGAGTTCATCGTGGCGTTCCTGCTGCGCGCCGGGAAGCTGGGCGCGTTCGACTTCAACTCCCGGTTCTACGCCGACGACGACCTGATGGTGGGGTCGGCGGACCCGTTCCAGCTGTTCCGGATCATGCACGAGATCGTCCAGGCGGACGCGCTGCGTCCGAGCCAGGGCATCGCGTTCATGTTGGACCAGTGCCACAACATCGAGCCGAAGGTGCAGGCCGTCATCCGGTCGGTGCTCAACGTCCAGGAGGCAACCGCCAAGGCGCTGCTGGTCGACGTGCCGGCGCTGACCGCCGCGCAGCGGGCCGGTGACGTGCTGGAGGCCAACGCCGTACTGATGGACGCGTACAACACCGACGTCCGGCCGCTGCTGCGCGAGCTGCGCGAGGAGATGGGCCTGGACCCGGATCCGGTCGCGGCCTACAAGCGCTCCGGCTACCTGGAGCGGGTCACGGCCGAGCGGGTCGGCGGACAGCAGGCGGGCTGGGGTGCCTGACATCCGTCACCGGTGACTGCCCGGGCCGGTCGCCGACCATTCAGGTCGACCGACCGGCCACCGGCGTCGCGGCCGCATCCCTTCGTTTGTCCCCCGGGCGAAAGGACTGCCAGATGCCTGACCACCTCACGGCCGTCGAGCCGGCCGTGCTGACGGACGACGAAATCGCCATGCTCGCGTTGCTCGCCGAGGGCCGGCTCACCGCGAGCGTCGCGGGGGAGTTGCACCTGTCCGAACGCAGCGTGCGGCGCCGCGTGCGGGTGATCTGCAAGCGGCTGAATGTCAGTACGCCGATCCAGGCGGTGGTGTGGGCTGCCCGGCGCGGCCTGGTGTGACGGCGACCCCGCTTGACGCCACAAGAGACGCCCTCGTAACCTCGGGGGCGAAGGACTGAAACGTTTCATGTTCGAGTTTGCCCGAGAACTGCGAAGGACATCATGACGAATCCCGCGGTGCGCGACCTGTTGGCCCGCAGTAACCGGCTCGGCGCCGACCCGGCCAACACCAACTACGCCGGCGGCAACACCTCCGCCAAGGGGGTGGAGACCGATCCGGTGACCGGCGAGCCGACCGACCTGCTGTGGGTCAAGGGATCCGGCGGGGACCTCGGCACGCTCACCGAGCGGGGACTGGCCGTGCTCCGGCTCGACCGGCTCCGGTCACTGGTCACCGTCTACCCGGGCGTGGAGCGCGAGGACGAGATGGTCGCCGCGTTCGACTACTGCCTGCACGGCCGCGGCGGCGCCGCGCCGTCCATCGACACCGCCATGCACGGCCTGGTCGAGGCGGCACACGTCGACCACCTGCACCCGGACTCGGGGATCGCGATCGCCACCGCCGCCGACGGGCCCGAGCTGACCGCGAAGATCTTCGGCGACCGGGTGCTCTGGGTGCCGTGGCGTCGACCCGGCTTCCAGCTCGGCCTCGACATCGCCGCCGTGCAACAGGCCAACCCGCAGGCGATCGGCGTCATCCTCGGCGGGCACGGGATCACCGCCTGGGGCGCCACCAGCGACGAGTGTGAAGCCAACTCCCGCGAGATCATCGCCACCGCGGCCCGGTACATCGCCGAGCACGGCCGCCCCGAGCCGTTCGGCAAGCTGGTGCACGAGCCGCTGCCCGAGCCGGAACGCCAGGCCCGGGCCGCCGCTCTCTTCCCGGTGCTGCGTGGCCTCGCCGCCACCGACCGGGCGCAGGTGGGTCACTACACCGACAGCGACGTGGTACTCGACTTCGTCGGCCGCGAGCGGATGCCCGAGCTGGCCGCGCTCGGCACCTCGTGCCCGGACCACTTCCTGCGGACCAAGGTCCGACCGATGGTGCTCGACCTGCCGCCCACCGCCGGGCTGGACGAGACGCTTGCGCGGCTCAAGGAGCTGCACGCCGCCTACCGGGACGACTACCGCGCCTACTACGAGCGGCACGCCAGCCCGGACAGCCCGGCGCTGCGGGGCGCCGACCCGGCCGTCGTGCTGGTGCCCGGCGTCGGCATGTTCAGCTTCGGGGCGAACAAGCAGACCGCGCGGGTGGCCGGCGAGTTCTACGTCAACGCCATCAACGTCATGCGGGGTGCTGAGGCGGTGTCGACGTACGCCCCGATCGACGAGGCGGAGAAGTTCCGCATCGAGTACTGGGCGCTGGAGGAGGCCAAGCTCCAGCGGATGCCCAAACCCAAGGCCCTCGCGACGCGGATCGCGCTGGTCACCGGCGGTGGGTCCGGCATCGGCCGGGCGATCGCCCACCGGCTCGCCGCCGAGGGTGCCTGTGTCGTGGTGACCGACCGGGACGTCGCCGCCGCCGAGACCGTCGCGGGCGAGATCGGCGGACCGGACGTCGCCGTGGCCGTGCCGCTCGACGTCACCGACGAGGAGCAGGTCGCCGCCGCCGTACGGGCCGCGGTCCTCGCCTTCGGCGGGGTCGACCTGGTGGTGAACAACGCCGGGCTGTCGCTGTCGAAGTCGCTGCTGGACACCACCGCGCGGGACTGGGACCTGCAGCACGACGTGATGGCGAAGGGGTCGTTCCTCGTCTCCCGGGAGACCGCCCGGGTGCTGATCGCCCAGGGCATCGGTGGCGACATCGTCTACATCGCCAGCAAGAACTCGGTCTTCGCCGGCCCGAACAACGTCGCGTACGGCGCCGCCAAGGCCGACCAGGCCCACCAGGTGCGGTTGCTCGCCGCCGAACTCGGCGCGCACGGTGTCCGGGTCAACGGCATCAACCCGGACGGGGTGGTCCGCGGCTCCGGCATCTTCGCCGGCGGCTGGGGCGCCGACCGGGCAGCCGTGTACGGCGTTCCCGAGGAGAAGCTCGGCGAGTTCTACGCCCAGCGCACCCTGCTCAAGCGGGAGGTGCTGCCGGAGCACATCGCCAACGCGGTGTTCGCCCTCACCGCCGGCGACCTGTCGCACACCACCGGTATGCACGTCCCCGTCGACGCCGGCGTCGCCGCCGCGTTCCTGCGGTGACCATGATGCCGGAGCGACCCGATCCGGCGGCCGAGCCGGATCTGGCGGCCGGGGCCGGGGCTCCGGCTCCGGCCCCGCGGCCCCGGGGATCGGGGGAGATCGAGGTCGCGGCCGTCGACCTGGGCGCCTCCAGCGGCCGGGTCATGGTCGGCCAGGTCGGCCCGGGCGTCCTGCGCCTGTCGGCGGCGCACCGGTTCGCCAACGAGCCGGTGCGGGTCGGCGGGACCCTGCACTGGGACATCCTCGCCCTCTACCGCAACGTGCTCGCGGGGCTGCGGGCGGCCGGCCCGGTCGCCAGCGTCGGCGTGGATTCCTGGGCGGTGGACTACGGGCTGCTCGATTCCTCCGGCGCGCTGCTCGGCAACCCGGTGCACTACCGCGACGCGCGCACCGAGGGCGTCCTGGAACGGGTGACGCGGCAGCTCGGGGCCGAGCGGCTCTACGCCACCACCGGCCTGCAGCAACTGCCGTTCAACACGCTCTACCAACTCGTCGCCGCCGCCGGCTCGCCGCAACTCGCCGCCGCCCACCGGCTGCTCATGATCCCCGATCTGATCGCCTACTGGCTCACCGGGGAGATCGGCGCCGAGGTCACCAACGTCTCCACCACCCAGCTGTACGACCTGCACAAGCGCGCCTGGGCAACCGACGTGATGGCCGCCGCCGGCATCCGTACCGACATCTTCGCGCCGCTGCGGGAACCCGGCACCCGGATCGGGCCGGTGCTGCCCGACCTCGACCTGCCCGGTACGCCGGACGTGGTGGCGGTCGGCTCCCACGACACCGCCTCCGCCGTGGTCGCGGTGCCCGCCACCGGCGAGCACTTCGCCTACATCTCCTGCGGCACCTGGTCGCTGGTCGGCGTCGAGCTGGATCGGCCGGTGCTCACCGAGGCGAGCCGGCAGGCGAACTTCACCAACGAGGGCGGTGTCGACGGCACCATCCGCTACCTGCGCAACGTGATGGGCCTGTGGCCGTTGCAGGAGTCGCTGCGTACCTGGGGTAATCCCGACCTGCCCGAGCTACTGGCCGCCGCTGCGGGCGAACCGGCCTTCCGCAGCGTGGTCGACATCGACGAGCCGGCGTTCCTGCCGCCGGGCGACATGCCGGCCCGCATCGCCGAGGCGTGCCGCCGCACCGGTCAGCCGGTGCCGGAGTCGCCGGCCGCCGTGGTCCGCTGCATCATCGACAGCCTGGCGCTGGCGCACCGTCGGGCGGTGCGGCAGGTCCAGGACCTCTCCGGTCGGCACGTCGACACCGTGCACATCGTCGGTGGCGGTGCGCGCAATGCCCTGCTCTGCCAGCTCACCGCGGACGCCTGCGGCCTGCCGGTGCTGGCCGGGCCGGTGGAGGCCACCGCGATCGGCAACGTGCTGGTGCAGGCCCGCGCGGCCGGGGTCGTCGGCGACGACCTTGCTGCGCTCCGAGGATTGTTGCGGCAGACTCAGGAGATCGCGCGCTACGAACCGGGCGGCGAGTCCGCCGCGTGGCGGGCGGCTTCCCGACGGGTGGAGGTGTGACGTGCGGATCGCGCTGTTCGTGACGTGCCTGGCCGACACCATGTTTCCGCAGGCGGCCAAGGCGACGGTCCGGCTGCTGGAGCGGCTCGGCCACGAGGTGGTCTTCCCGACTGGACAGACCTGTTGCGGGCAGATGCACATCAACACCGGCTACCAACAGGAGGCGCTGCCGCTGGTGCGGCGACATGTGCGCACCTTCGACCCGTACGACGTGGTGGTGGCCCCGTCGGGCTCCTGCGTCGGGTCGGTGCGTCACCAGCACGCCATGGTGGCGCGTCGGGCGGGTGACGAGGCGCTGGCCAGCCGGGCCGAGTCGGTGGCGGGGCGGACGTACGAGCTGTCCGAGCTGTTGGTCGACGTGCTGGGGGTGACCGATGTGGGGGCGTACTACCCGCACCGGGTGACGTACCACCCGACGTGCCACTCGCTGCGGATGCTGCGGGTGGGGGACCGGCCGCTGCGGCTGCTGCGCGAGGTGCGCGGCCTCGACCTGGTCGAGCTGCCGGCGGCCGAGCAGTGCTGTGGGTTCGGGGGAACCTTCGCGGTGAAGAACGCCGACACCTCGACGGCGATGCTGGCGGACAAGATGCGCCACGTTCTCGCCACCGGCGCGGACGTCTGCACGGCCGGGGACTCCTCGTGCCTGATGCACATCGGCGGCGGGCTGGCCCGGCTGCGTACCGGGGTGCGGACCGTGCACCTCGCGGAGATCCTCGCCGCCACCGAGCAGAGTGGAATCCCCGGCGAGCCGAGCGAGTTGGTGGTGCGGTCGTGACGCAGACCTTTCTCGGCATGCCGGCGACCGCCCCGCCCGGGGTGGGGCACCTGCGAGGCGAGGAGTCGTTTCCGGTGGCGGCGCGGCGTGCCCTGGCTGATTCTCAGCTGCGCCGCAACGTCGGCCATGCCACCACCACGATCCGGGCCAAGTCCGGTGCGGTGATCGGCGAGCTGCCCGACTGGGAACACCTGCGGACGGCCGGGTCCGCGATCAAGGCCGACGTGCTGGCCCGCCTGCCGGAGCTGCTCGAACAGCTTGAGGCGAAGGTGACGCAGGCCGGCGGCGTGGTGCACTGGGCCGCCGACGCGAACGAGGCCAACCGGATCGTCACCGACCTGGTGAGCGCCACCGGCAGCGACCGGGTGATCAAGGTCAAGTCGATGGCCACCCAGGAGATCGGGCTGAACGAGGCCCTCACCGACGCCGGGATCGAGCCGGTGGAGACCGATCTGGCCGAGCTGATCGTGCAGCTCGGCGACGACCGCCCGAGTCACATCCTGGTCCCGGCCATCCACCGCAACCGGGCCGAGATCCGGGAGATCTTCCTGCGCGCGATGCCGGGTGTCGATCCCGCGCTGACCGACGAACCGGCCGCGCTCGCCGCCGTCGCCCGCCGCTACCTGCGGCAGACCTTCCTCACCACGAAGGTGGCGGTCTCCGGGGCCAACTTCGCGGTCGCCGAGACCGGCACCCTGGCGGTGGTGGAGTCCGAGGGCAACGGGCGGATGTGCCTCACCCTGCCGGAGACGCTGATCACCGTGATGGGGATCGAGAAGGTGGTGCCGACCTGGCGCGACCTGGAGGTGTTCCTGCAACTGCTGCCGCGGGCGTCGACCGGCGAGCGGATGAACCCGTACACCTCGATGTGGACCGGTGTCACGCCCGGGGACGGGCCGCAGGCGTTCCATCTGGTGCTGTTGGACAACGGGCGCAGCGCGGTGCTCGCCGACGAGGTGGGCCGGCAGGCGTTGCACTGCATCCGCTGCTCCGCCTGCCTCAACGTCTGCCCCGTCTACGAGCGCACCGGCGGGCACGCGTACGGGTCGGTCTACCCGGGACCGATCGGCGCGGTGCTCTCCCCGCAGCTGACCGGGGTGGCCGACAACGCCTCGCTGCCGTACGCCTCGTCGCTCTGCGGTGCCTGCTACGACGCCTGCCCCGTGAAGATCAACATTCCGGAGTTGCTGGTGCACCTGCGTGACCAGGCGCCGCACCCACGCGCCGAGTCCGTCGCGATGGCCGCCGCCGCGTACACGATGGACCGACCCAGGCTGTACGAGGCCGCGCAGCGCGCCGCCCGGCTGAGCCGGCTCGCTGGCCGGCGCGGCCGGGGCCTGCCGCCGCCGCTGAACGGCTGGACCAGCAGCCGCGACCTGCCGGACCCGCCGGCTCAGACGTTCCGCGACTGGTGGGCCGAGCGATGAGTTCCCGCGACCTCGTCCTCGGCCGGCTGCGCGCCGCCCTGGCCGCCGGCAACCCGGGGCCGGTCGAGGTGCCGCGCGACTACCGGTCCGAGGGCACGCTCGACCTCGACCGGTTGGTGGAGCGGCTGACCGACTACCGGGCACACGTGCACCGGGTGCCCGAGGCGGCCGTCGCCGACACGATCGCCGACATACTGCCGGCGGAGGCCACCATCGTCGTACCGCCGGGGTTGCCACCTGCCTGGCTGCCCTCGACGGTGACCGCGCTTGCCGACGAGGGGCTCGACAACGGGCGGATCGGCGCGGCGGACGGCGTCGTCACCGGCGCGGCGGTCGCCGTCGCCGAAACCGGCACGGTCGTCCTCGACGGCTCGCCCGACCAGGGCCGCCGGGTCCTCAGCCTGCTGCCGGACCGGCACCTGTGCGTGCTGCGGGCCGACCAGGTGGTGGCCACCGTGCCGCAGGCGCTCACCCGACTGTCCCCGCACCGCCCGCTGACCTGGATCAGTGGGCCGTCCGCCACCAGCGATATCGAGCTCAATCGAGTGGAAGGCGTGCACGGGCCCCGCAACCTGCACATCATCCTGCTGTCGTGACAGACCTGCGGCGGCCCGACCGCCGCACCGGCGGGCGATGTCCCCCCGGCGACCGAACAGCCCCCCGCCGGTAGGCGGGGGGCTGTTTCAGGTGCTGCGTCCGCGGGTCACGCGTTGCGCAGCGCGACCTCGCGGTATGGAACCAGCCGTACCGGCCCGATCAGGCCGTACGCCTGCCGCGCGGCCACCGCGAACACCTCGGGGCGGGTCACCCGCAGCCGGTTCGACAGCGTGGTGGCCACCTCCACCTCGATGGTGTTGCGGCCGGCGCGCAGGTACGGGCCGACGTCGACCCGCGTGCTGAGGACGTCGCACGGCGGCAACGCCGCACCGTTCACCGTCACCCGGTAGGTGTCGAACACCCCGCCCAGGTCAAGGTAGGCACCGAGGCCGCCGGTCCAGGACGGCCCGAGGTCGACCGTGGTGCGGTAGCGGCCGACACCGGAGGTGTCCTGCAACTCGGGGATCTCCGGCCAGGCGCGCAGCCCGTCCAGGGAGAGCCGACGGATCGGCTTGATGGTCTCGCTGGGGGTGACGCCCGGCTGCCAGTCCTCGACCTCCAGGTCCCAGGAGGTCAGGGCGAACGGCTCGGGCAGCGCCGGCACGCTGGTCTGCACGGTCTGCTTGTTGGACAGGGTGGTGGCGAAGGTCCCGGCGGCGGTGGAGCGGGCCATCAGCCGGCCACCCTGGTAGAAAACCGGAACCTCGCTGGTGACCGCGTGCACCGCGCTACCCGTCGGGTCGTTCAGCCAGGTCTTGTCGCCGAACGCGATGATCGTCGACTGCCCCGGGGTGAGCGACACGTGCACCCGGAACCGGTTGCCGTCCTGCTCGAACGACGCGATCCGCTGGGCCTTGCCGGTCCACGCGTCGAGGACGTACGGGATCGCGTTCTTGACCCGGCTGGTGAGCCAGACGTCCTGGTCGATGGGGTTGATCCGACGGTTCTCGGCGTGCCGGGCGTTGGCGAGGTAGTAGAGGTCGACGTTGTCGGCCGACCGGTGCTCGGTCATCAGGGTGGAGAAGGGGTACTCCACGTCGCGCGCCACGCCCAGCTCGGCGAGGGCATCCGGCACGTTGGCGGCGACCGGGACGACCCGGACGTTGGGCCGGGCGAACAGGGCGGTCAGCAGTTCCCGCAGCCGGGCGTCCTCACCCGGCTGGGCGACGCCGACCACGTGCGGGTTCGACCAGGCGCCGATGAACACGACGGGCAGACCGGCCCGGGCCAGGTCGAGGATCCGTTCGGCGGACCGGACGGAGAGGGTGAACTCCCGGCCCCGGAAGACGTCCCCCTCGACGACCAGCGCCTTGTACGCGGGGCCGTCGGGTGCCAGCCGGCCGCTCCGGACCACGGCGTTCGGCAGATCCAGCAGCGGCTCCGAGACGAAGCCGTGCGTCCAGCCGATCGGGATGCCGTCGTTGGTGAAGTACGCGGCACCGATCCCGGTCCCGGCCCAGCCCTTCTGACGGAAGAACGCGATGTCCACCTTGTGCACACCGCTGCGCAGCACGAACTGGGTACGCGAGAGGAAGCCGGCCACGCCGGGCACGTGCCCCCAGGTCGGCTGGCGGGGGCCCCAGGATTCCGAGAAGCCGATGCCGTTGCCGTTGTACGGCGAGAAGGCGGC
>NZ_JBFBAO010000130.1:0-16304 GCF_040682255.1 Micromonospora sp. NPDC051296
TGACATCGACACCCTCGACGAGCAGTTGCATCCGGCCGAGTAACCTGAGATCCACCTGCATGATGTCGCTCCCCCGTCGAACCCGTGAGCGTGCTGCGGGACGGGGGCGGGGGGCGGTTAGGGGGTGAGGGTGGTTAGTTCGCGGGTCAGGTTGGCGCGGGCTGGGGTCTCCCAGCGGGCTGCCAGGGCGGGCAGCCGGAACAGTGCGGGCAGGGCTAGCAGGGCGGAAAGCACCCGGGTGCGGCCGGTCCGGTAGTCCGCCTCGGGCACGTGGGCGTACTCCCGGCGGATCGCGGCAGCGTACCGGTCGTACCCGGATGTCGGCGCGGCCAGGACGGCGAGGTCGGCGTCGCAGAGCAGCGCGCCGTCGGCGTCCGCCGGATCCACCAGGTGCCCGGCGGTGAGCAGGATCAGCCGGCGCACCTCGGCCACCTCGGCGGTGGGCAGTCCGGCCCGGGCGAGCAGCGTGCCGGCGAGCGCCGCGCTGTCGCGCTCGTTGCGGTCGCCCGGTGCCCGCGGGTCGTACACCGCGTCGTGGCACCAGGCGGCGAGCCGGACCAGGTCCGGCCGCGACGCCGTTGACGCGTACCGGTCGACGACGTCGAGCACGGCGGTCAGGTGCTCGATCGTGTGGTAGTGCCGGTGCGGCTCCCGCCACCGCTCGACCAGCTCGTTGCCAGCGGCGTCCACCGCCGCCGGGTCGGTCGCCCCGGCGGACCGGGCGGCCGTTCGCCACCGTTCCATCAGCGCCGCCACCCGGCCGAGTCTGCCCTACCCGGGACCAGCGCGCACCGGTCGGCCTGCCCCAGTCGACCGACACCCGGCCCGGCCGGGCATGCCCTCGAACGGGCGAACCATGACCGGACGGGAGGGTGCGCCGATTCGGCGAGGAATGTCCAGGCGTGCTGCGGGTAGTCGCGGGTATGGCGGACCGACGAATTCCGCTGCTGAGACGCGACCGCAAGGGTGAACGCCTGTCTGACGTGGACACGGCGCGGATCGCCGAGACGGTGGCGCAGCTGCACCATCGGAGCAAGGCCACCCTGCACGAACGCCTGCACCGGGTACGGATGTCAATCGGCCTGGCCGTGCAGGCGGGCCTCGCGGCCGGGCTGTCCTGGTTCGCCTCACACGATCTGCTGGGCAACCCGCAGCCGGTCTTCGCCCCGATCTCCGCCGTCGGCACCCTCGCCGTCTCGGTGGGCCAACGGTTCCGCCGGACCGCTGAGCTGATCATCGGGGTGGCGGTCGGGGTGGGCGTGGGGGACCTGCTGGTCTACTTCCTGGGTGCCGGACCGTGGCAACTCGGGCTGGTCGTCACCGCCGCCATCCTGCTGACCATCTTCGCCGGCGGCAGCGTCGCCATCGTCATCCAGGCCGCGGCGACCGCGGTGCTGATCGTGACCCTCAGTCCGCAGGTCAAGAACCTGGAGTTACCCCGGTTCATCGACGCGCTCGTCGGCGGCGGCATCGCGCTGCTGGTCACCGCGATCCTGCTGCCGCTCAACCCGCTGCGGGTGCTCAACCGAGCCGCCCGACCGGCCCTGGACCTGCTCGCCGCGCAGCTCGACATCACCGCCGACGGACTGCGCGAACGGGACCGGCAGAAGATCCAGACAGCGCTGGACCGGCTGCGGGACAACAAGGAGGAGCTGACCACCCTCACCGAGGCGATCGAGGGCGCCAAGGAGACCACGCTGCTCTCCCCGGCGCGGTGGCACCGGCGCAGCGAACTCACCCACTACGCGGAGGCGGCCGACCCGATCGACCGGGCGATGCGCAACAGCGGCACGCTGATCCGGCGCGCGGTCACCCTGATAGAGGACGAGGAACCCATCCCGGAGCCGATGCCGGACGCGGTGGCCCACCTCGCCGAGTCGGTACGCCTGCTGAAGAAGGAGTTCGCCCACGGCGAGGAGCCCGAGCAGGCCCGGGAGCGGTCGCTGCGCGCGGTCAGTGAGGCGGGTCGGGCGTACGCCGCGGGGGTCGGGTTCTCCGGCAGCGTGGTGGTCGCCCAGGTGCGTACCACCGCCAGCGATCTGCTGGTGGCCTCGGGCATCAGTCAGGAGGAGGCGAACCGGCTGGTGCGGAAGTCCTTCGGCGAGATGGAGCGGCCGGGCGCACCGGCCGGGCCGGAGCCGGCGCCGAAGCCGCCCACCGCGCCGCCGGTGGGGTGAGCCCGCCCCGGCGGGCGTCGGGCCAGTGGCGGGCGTCGGGCCTGGTGACCGCCGGTGCGGCCGATGCGCCCGGCCCGCCGGGCCGGGGATGGCTACGCTGACCGCATGGCCGACACCCCGTCCGGCGGATCCCTGCCGCCGTCGCCGTCCGTGCCCGCTGCACCATCCACGGGTACCGGCGTACCCGGAATGTCACGTCGCCGGCTGAGCTGGCAGCGGGCGCTGGTGTTGGCCGGGGTGATCCTGCTGATCGCCGCCTGTGCGATCTTCATGCTCTTCCAGCTCGGCACCAGCCTCGGCCCCGAGGCGCTGATGATCGGGGCTGCCGCCGCGATCCTGCCGGTCCCGGTGCTGGTGGCCTGCTTCCTCTGGCTCGACCGGTACGAACCCGAGCCACTGAAGTACCTGATCTTCTGCTTCGCCTGGGGTGCGTTCGTCTCCACTGCGGCGTCGCTCAAGGTCAACGAGACGGCCGCCGACTGGTTCGAGGACCGGGGGCTGCCCGTCGAGCTCACCGCGGTGCTGGTCGCGCCGTTCATCGAGGAGTTGACCAAGGCGCTCGGCCCGATCCTGCTGCTGGTCTTCCGGCGCCGGGAATGGTCGGGCATCACCGACGGCCTGGTGTACTGCGGGCTGTCCGCGATCGGCTTCGCGATGGTGGAGAACATCCTCTACCTGGGCGGCTACGGGTACGCCTCGGGCGCCGAGCAGTACGGCCCGGCCACCGGGGCCCAGCAGGTGATCGCCATCTTCATCGTCCGGATCCTGCTGTTCGGGTTCGCCCACCCGTTGTTCACCGCGATGACCGGTGTCGGCCTCGGCATCGCCGCGCGGACGGCGAGCCGCCGGGTCCGGGTGTTCGCGCCGATCGCCGGCCTGCTGCTGGCGATGATGCTGCACGGGGCGTGGAACCTGCTGCCGACCCTGACCCAGGCCACCGGCGAGGTGTTCATCTCGATCTTCGGCTTCGTGGGTGTGATGGTGCCGATCTTCTTCGGCATGGTCGGCCTCGCGGTGTGGCTGCGGGCCTGGGAGGGGCGGCTCACCGAGCGGATCCTGCCGGACTACGTCCGGGCCGGCTGGCTCACCCCGCCGGAGGTGGCGGCGCTGAGCAGCCTCGGCCGGCGGCACGCGGCCCGGGCCTGGGCCCGGCGGGTGGCCGGCGACGCCGGTCTGCGGGCGATGCGCGGCTATCAGTTCGCGGCGACCCGACTGGCGTTGTTGCGCGACGGCGCGCTCCGGGGCCTGGACCGCCGGCCCGTCGACCGGGAGCGGACGGCGCGGGAGGAACAGGAGCTGCTGGAGGCGATCAGCGCGTACCGGTCGTTCTTCGTGGGCCGGGACCCGCAGTCCCCGGTCGGCGTCTGGGACGGCCACCGTTACCACCTGCGGTTCCCGGACGGGTCGCAGCGTTCGGTGGACGCGCCCGAGGAGCCGGTGGTCCCGATCCCGGTGGTGCTGGCCCCGCCGCCCCCGCCGCCGCCGGCCTTCCACGGCGGCTACGGCCCGCCCGGCTGGTACGGCCCCCGTCCCGCCGCGCCCTGGCCACCGCACCGCTGACCGGGCTGCCCTGCCGCCGGCATCCGCTGGACGGCAGGGCAGCCCGGTGCGGCTGCGGTGTTTCGTGCGGGTGGCCGCCCGGTCCCGTGAGCGGCCGCCGTGGGCTCAGGTCATCAGGCTGGTGAGGAAGTCGCCGAGCCCCTGGGCCATCATCATCAGGGTCGCTCCGATGGCCTTGAACATCTGCGCGGCGCCCTCCGGCCGGAACGCCATGAAGTAGATCAGGAACGCGAGGCTTCCCCAGGCCAGCACCTTCTTCACGAATACCGGCATCGTCCCTCCCCAGGGCCGGTGGTGCGGCTGGCTTCCCGCCGGGGAGCGAGGCAAACGACGCGTGCCGGATCTGCGGGCCCGGTGGGCCGGACGAACTACGGTGCCGGTGGGCTCACAGGTAGAGCCCGGTGGCGTTCTCCTCGACGCGCTCGGCGGCCACCGCGTGCACGTCGCGTTCGCGCAGCAGCACGTAGCCACGGCCGTGCAGCTCGACCTCCGAACGGTCGTCGGGGTCGAACAGCACCCGGTCGCCGGAGACGATGGAGCGTACGTGCGGCCCGACTCCCACCGCAGTGGCCCACGCCAGGCGCTTGCCCACGGCCGCAGTGGCCGGGATCACGATGCCGGCGGTGGAGCGGCGCTCACCCTCGCTGCCCTCCATCCGCACCAGCACGCGGTCGTGCAGCAGCCGGATGGGCAGGCCGGAGTCGAGGTTCTGGTCGGCTGTCACGCCGCAGACGCTACCGTGTCGCCCCCGGCCCGCCGCCGGTGGTCACCGGGTCAAGCAGCGTCCGGTGGGCGCAATGCGTGGCGGAACTGGCCTACCGTGGTGACGTCGGGCGTATCCTGTCCGACCTGACGCCGTGCGCAGGCCGAATCTTCGTCGGGAGGTGCCCTTGAGCCGATTCGAGCGGTTGCGTGGGCGGCTGCGTCGCGCGTACGAGTCAGGACGGGAATCGGTTCGCACCGCCCGCAACACGCCACCCGAAGTACCCGAGCCGGCCAAGGTGGCCTCACCGGCCACCCCGGGGCCGGCCGCACCACCGACCGCGACCGTGGTCGGTGCCGAGCCGCCGGCCGCACTGCACAACTCCACCTCCAGCCGCGACGACGCGGACGTGCCGCACGCGCTACGGATCGCCGCCGCCTGGTCCTGGCGGCTGATCGCCGTCGGCATCGTGTTCTGGGCGCTGCTGAAGATCGTCGGCACCATCAGCATCGTGATCATCCCGCTGGCCGTGGCGATGTTGCTCTCGGCGCTGCTGGCACCCGCGGTGGGCTGGCTGCTGCGGGCCCGGTTCCCGAGGTCGCTGGCGACCGCCGTGGTGCTGGTCGGGGGCCTGGTCGCGGTTATCGGCACGCTGACCCTGGTGGTCAACGAGTTCATCCGGGGCGTGCCGGAACTGGCCAAGAAGTCGACCCAGGGGCTGCAGCAGATCCAGGACTGGCTCCAGACCGGGCCGCTGCACCTGTCCGACAACGACCTCAACCGGTACCTCGAAGAGGCCCAGCAGTGGGTCAACAACAACACCGAGCGGTTCACCAGCGGTGCCCTGTCCACCGCCACCACTCTGGCCGAGGTGTTGACCGGCACCGTGCTGGTGCTCTTCGCGACCTTCTTCTTCCTGCGCGACGGCAACATGATCTGGCGCTTCCTGGTCCGGCTGCTGCCGGTGGCCGCCCGGTGGAAGGTCGACGACGCCGGCCGGGCCTCCTGGGCCACCCTGGTCGCCTACGTACGGGCGACCTTGCTGGTCGCCTTCATCGACGCCCTCGGCATCGGCGTCTTCCTCTTCATCTTCGACGTCCCGTTCGCCCTCCCGCTGGCCGCACTGGTCTTCCTCGGCGCGTTCATCCCGATCGTCGGTGCGACGCTCTCCGGCGGGGTGGCCGTGCTAGTCGCGTTGGTCGACAGCGGGCCGGTGACCGCGTTGATCATCCTCGGCGTGGTGATCGGGGTGCAGCAGGTCGAGGGGCACATCCTCCAGCCGCTGATCATGGGCCGCGCGGTGGCCATCCATCCGCTCGCGGTGATCATCGGTCTGGCCGCCGGTGTGGTGCTCGCCGGGATCACCGGTGCGCTGGTCGCGGTGCCGCTGATCGCGGTGCTCAACACGGCGGTACGCCGGCTCGCCGCCCGCCGGGTCCCGGACACTCCGCCCGACGCGGTCGTCGTCGCCTCCCGGGCTCCCTGACCGGCGATCCGCCGGCAGGCGAGGTCAGCTGTCGGCGAGCCGGGTCAGCGCGCCCCGCACCACCTCGGGGCGGGTGGTGTACCAGAACGGCGGCAACGAGCGGCGCAGGAACGGGCCGTAGCCGCGGGCGGTCTCCAGCCGGGAGTCGAGCACGGCCACCACGCCCCGGTCGGCGGTGGCCCGGATCAGCCGGCCCACGCCCTGCGCCAGGCGAACCGCCGCGATCGGGACGCTGACCGCGGCGAAACCCGACCCGCCCTGCGCGTCGACCGCCGCGGCCCGCGCGGCGGCCAGCGGTTCGTCGGGCCGGGGGAAGGGCAGCCGGTCGATCACCACCAGTTGGCAGGAGTCACCCGGGACGTCCACCCCCTGCCACAGGGACATCACCCCGAACAGGCAGCTCGACCGCTCCTCCCGGAACCGGCGGACCAGCAGCGGCAACGCCTCCTCGCCTTGCAGCAGCACCGGGAGGTCCGTCCGCGCCCGCACCAGCTCCGCCGCCTGCTGCGCGGCCCGCCGGGAGGAGAACAACCCGAGCGTACGGCCACCCAGCGCGGTGACCAGCGCGAGCAGTTCGTCCCCGGCCGCGTCGGGCAACCCGGAGACCCCGGGCCGGGGCAGGTGCGCGGCCACGTACAGGATCCCCTGGCGGGCGTAGTCGAACGGCGAGCCGACGTCCAGCGACCGCCACCCCGCCCCGGAGTCCGTAACCCCGCCCCCGTCGGGACCGCTGCCACCGGTGGCCGGCCGGCGGGTCGCGTCGGCGAGCGCGGCGGCGGCCGGCGACGGCGGGGCCGGTGGGGGCGCGTCGAGGCCAAGTGCCCGGGCCACCGTGTCGAAGCGGCCACCCAGGGCCAGCGTGGCCGAGGTGGCCACCACGGTCCGCTCGTCGTAGAGGTGGGTGGCCAGGGTGCCGGCGACCGAGAGTGGCGCCACCACCAGCGCCCGCCGGCCGGTGGCGTCGTTGCGTTCCACCCAGGCCACGTCGTGCTCCACCTCCTCCAGCAGCCGCTGGGCGGTGGTGGAAAGCTCGTCGAGGACGGCCTTGGCCTGCTGCTTGCGTACCGGGTCGGGGTCGTCGGCCTTGATGTCACCGATGGTGTCCAGGGCCGCGCGGGTCGCGGCGTCCAGCAGCGTGCAGGCTTCGCGCAGCGGGTCCGGCAGGCCGCTGGTGATCCGCCCGGCCGGTGCCTCGGCCAGCCCGACCGCGAGGGCGTCGCCGGCCGCGGTCAGCGCCTCGGCCGTCTCCGGCCGGAGCAGCGGGCGGGCGCGCCGGGTGGACCGGTCGATCAGCTCCGGGGTCAGCTCGGCCTGGGCCGCCGAGGAGACCCGATCCGCCAGCTCGTGCGCCTCGTCGACGACGAGCAGCCGGTGCGGCGGGACGATGTGCCGCCCGGCGAGCATGTCGACCGCGAGCAGGCTGTGGTTGGTGACCACGACGTCCGCCTCCCGCGCCCGGGCCCGGGACGCCTCCGCGAAGCACTCCGGGCCGTACGGGCAGCGGGCCGCGCCCACGCATTCCCGGGCAGGCATGGAGACCAGCCGCCACGCCTGGTCGTCGACGCCCGGATCCAGCTCGTCCCGGTCGCCGGTGTCGGTCTCCAGGGCCCAGTCCCGCAGGCGCTGGATCTGCTTTCCGAGCCGGCCCGCCTCGCCGAGCCAACGGGTGCCGCCGCCCGGCCGCTCGGCCGGGGCGTCGAAGAGAGTGTCCTCCGGCTCGTCCTCCGACGAGTTCTCCAGCCGGGCCAGGCACAGGTAGTGGTGCCGGCCCTTGAGCACCGCGAACGTCGGGCGCCGCCCGAGCAGCGGCTCGACGGCGTCGGCCAGCCGGGGCAGGTCGTGCTCGACCAGCTGGGCCTGCAACGCCAGGGTGGCGGTGGACACCACCACCGGCCCGTCGACGGTCAGCGCCGGCGCGAGGTACGCCAGGGACTTGCCGGTGCCGGTGCCGGCCTGCACCAGCAGGTGATCGCCGGCGGCCACGCACTCCTCGATCGCCGTGGTCATCTGCTGCTGGCCGGGGCGCGCCGCGCCGCCGGGCACCGCGCCGACCGCCGCGGCCAACAGCTCGGCACCGTCCGGCCGGTTACCCCGACGGCGGGCCTTGTCACGGGTCGGGCCGGTGGCGGTGCGGGGCGGGGTCACCGTGGCACGGTACCCGCCGGGCCTGACGCGAGCGGTAACGATCGGCCGTGTTGCGGCGTCACGGAACGGAATACGTCCCCGCCGTCCGGTAATTTCCTGACGGCGACGCGTGGGCGGAATCGGCTAGGGTGCGACACATGCCGAGCGATGTGGTCCGCGTGATCTACCGCAAGTTCGACGGCAGCGCCCACCGCGACTACCCGGCCCGTCGGCTGACCGAGGACGACCTCGGGGTCTGGCTCGGCGTGCCGGCCGGCACCAGCTCGGTCTACCACGGCCGGCCCTCCGTCGAGCAGATCCCGTTCGTGCTTCTGGTGCCGCACCACGCCTGGTGGACCGGCATGTTCAACCCGCCGCCGCGGACCAGCGAGGTCTACTGCGACATCGCCAGCCCGGCCCGTTGGGAGGGCGAGGACACCGTCCACCTGATCGACCTCGACCTGGACGTGGTCCGCCGTCGGGAGACCGGCCTGGTCGAACTGCGCGACGAGGACGAGTTCGCCGAGCACCGGGCCCGCTTCGGCTACCCGGACGACCTGGTGGTGGAGGCCGAGGCGGCGGCCCGGTGGCTGCTCGGGGCGCTCGGCGACGGCACCGAGCCGTTTGCCACGTCGTACCGAAAGTGGTTGGCCCTGGTGGTCTGAGACCGGCTCCGGCCGGCCCCGGCCCGGTGTCCCCGCGTCGCTCGGCCCCGGTCAGGGCCGCCGCCGGTCGGCGGGCGGCCGGTCGGCGGGTGATGATTCACCGATGGTGGACGACGGTGGATTCGACGTGGTGGCACCGGCCGGCGGAACGGTGCGCGACCTGCTCCGGGCGGCGCCCGGCGAACCGGTGGACCTCGGGGCGATCGGCCCCCGCTCGACCCCCGGGCTGCCCGGCCCGCAGCTGACCGGGCCGGACCGCAAGGGCTGGGCCCGCCGGCAGGTCGGGCTGGTGGGTGCGGGGCTGGCCCGCCAGCAGGAGATGCTGTTCGCCGGCGCGAAGGCCGATCCCGCCGCCGGGCGGCGGGTCCTGCTGGTGCTCCAGGCGATGGACTGCGGCGGCAAGGACGGCACGATCAAGCGGGTGGTGGGCGCGATGAACCCGCTCGGTGTGCGCATCCGGGCGTTCGGCCCGCCAACCGCCGAGGAGCTGCGCCACCACTTCCTGTGGCGGATCCGGCGGGCCCTGCCCCCGCCCGGCTACCTGGGCGTCTTCAACCGCTCGCACTACGAGGACATCCTGGTGCCCCGGGTGCAGGCACGGGCGCCGGAGCACGTCTGGCGGCCGAGGTACGCCGAGATCGAGGACTTCGAGCGGGAGTTGACCGCCGCCGGGGTGGCCGTGGTCAAGATCTTCCTGCACATCTCCAACGCCGAGCAGGCGCGGCGACTGCTGGCCCGCCTCGATGACCCGACCCGGCACTGGAAGTACCACCCCTCCGACGTCGACGCCCGGGCCCGCTGGGACGACTACCAGACCGCGTACGCCGAGGTGCTCGCCCGATGCGGCACCGAGGCCGCGCCGTGGTACGTCGTGCCGGCGGACCGCAAGTGGTATCGGGACTGGGCGGTGGCGCACCTGCTGCGTGAGACGTTCGACACCCTCGCGCTCGGGTATCCGCCAGCCGATTTCGACATCAGGCGGGAACGGGAGCGGCTGCTGGGAACCACGGGCCCGGTGAAGGTGAACAGAAGTTGAACGAGCGGTGAATGGCACCTGGCCAGGGGTGGGCCGCCGAATCGCCGGTCGGACGGTTCCCTAGCATTCCCTCAGCAGGGCGCCGGAGCGGCGGCTGCCACCCCTTCCACCGATACGACGAGGTCCTTGCTGTGAGGTTTTCCTTCCGCCCCAACGAGGGCGCCTTCTACGAGCTCTTCACCAGGGCCGCGCAGAACCTGGTTCGGGGTACCGAGCTGCTCAACGAGCTCGCCCTGCCCGACGTCGAGGTGCAGTCGGTCAGTGAACGGCTCACCGAGGTCGAGCACGACAGCGACCAGATCACCCACGAGCTGTTCAAGAAGATCAACTCGACCTTCGTCACCCCGTTCGACCGCGAGGACATCTACCGCCTCGGCTCGCAGCTGGACGACGTGATGGACCACCTGGAGGCGGTGGGCAACCTGCTCTACCTCTACGGGCTGACCAAGCTGCCGTCGCTGCCCCGGGAGATGCACGAGCTGGTGCACGTCCTCGACCAGCAGGCCAAGCTGACCGCCGACGCAATGCCCCGGCTGAAGTCGATGAAGGATCTCGAGGATTACTGGATCGAGTGCAACCGGCTGGAGAACGACGGTGACCAGGCGTACCGGATGCTGCTGGTCCGCCTCTTCTCCGGTGAGTACGACGCGTTGACCGTGCTCAAGATGAAGGAGGTCGCCGACGAGCTGGAGGCCGCCTGCGACGCCTTCGAGCACGTGGCCAACACCGTCGAGACCATCGCGGTCAAGGAGTCCTGATCCCGTGAGTCCCGAGCTCATCGCGGTGCTGGCGGTGATCGGGGTGGCCCTGGTGTTCGACTACACCAACGGCTTCCACGATGCCGCCAACGCGATCGCGACCAGCATCTCCACCCGGGCGCTGACACCCCGGGTCGCCCTGGCCATGGCGGCCGTCGGCAACTTCATCGGCGCCCACTTCGGCGCCGAGGTCGCCAAGACGGTCGGCAGCGGCCTGGTGCAGCTGCCCACCGGCGTGTCCAGCCTCGGCATCGTTTTCGCCGGGGTGATCGGCGCGATCACCTGGAACATCATCACCTGGTACTTCGGATTGCCCTCGTCGTCCTCGCACGCCCTGATCGGCGGCCTGGTCGGCTCGACCGTCGCGGCCTCCGGCACGGTGCTGTGGAAGGGCATCGGCGAGAGCGTGGTCATCCCGATGATCCTGTCGCCGATGGTCGGCTTCATTCTCGGCTACATCGTGATGGTCGCCGTGCAGTGGATCTTCCGGAAGGGGCACCCGGGCAAGCTCAATCGCGGCTTCCGCTGGGCCCAGACCGCCTCCGCTGCGGCCATGTCGGTCGGCCACGGCATGCAGGACGCGGCCAAGACCATCGGCATCGTGGTGCTCGCCCTCTTCGTCGGCGGCTACCAGAAGGACCCGACCCACATCCCGGAGTGGGCGTTCTGGACCTCGGCGGCGGTGCTGGCGGCCGGCACGTACGCCGGTGGCTGGCGGATCATCCGGACCCTCGGCCGGAAGATCATCGACCTGCGCCCGCCGGAGGGCTTCGCGGCCGAGACCGTGGCCAGCGGCGTGCTCTACTTCAACGCGCTGGTGCTCGGCGCCCCGATCTCGACCACCCACACGATCACCTCGGCGATCATGGGTGTCGGTGCCACCAAGCGGCTCTCCGCGGTGCGCTGGGGCGTGGCCGGCAACATCGTCGGTGCCTGGGTCCTGACCTTCCCGGCCGCCGGCTCGATCGGTGCCCTGATGTACTTCCTGGCCCGCCCCTTCTTCAGCTGAGATGTAAGGAAGGGCCCCCTGTTAACGCCTGGCGTTGTACAGGGGGCCCTTATTAACGCTCGTCAAGCGGCGCAGGCCGGGCTCAGATGTACGAGACGCCGATCTGCGCGCGGATGTCGTCGAGCAGGGCCATGATCTCCAGGGTGGCGGCGTGCGGCACCAGGGGACTCTCGGTCAGCCCATCGGCCAGGCAGCGTTGCGCCTCGATGGCCTCGTACTGGTAACCCGAGCCGGCCAGCTCGGCCGTGACCGTCTCCGGCTCGGCACCGGCCCGGTGCAGGGTGAACGCACCCGGACGGAAGAACGGCTCGGGCAGGTCGATCCGGCCGGCCGTGCCGGTGATCGAGGCGGTGAGCCCGGTGGCCCCCACCATGCCGCAGCTCAACGTGGCGACCGCCCCCGAGTCGTACCCGAAGACCAGACCGGTGTTCTCGTCCGTGCCCTCCGGGCCCAGCTTCGCCCACGACCGGACGTGCTGCGGAACGCCGAGCAGCAGGTGAGCCAGGCTCACCGGGTAGATGCCGAGGTCGAGCAGCGCGCCGCCGCCCAGCGCGCGGGCCCGCATCCGGTGCTCGGGCGGGAACGGCCCGGCGACGCCGAAGTTGGCCTGGACGCTGGTCACCGTGCCGATCGCGCCGTCGGCGATCAGCTCGCAGACCCGCAGGATGAGCGGGTTGCACCGCATCCACATCGCCTCCATCAGGAAGACGCCGGCGGCGCGGGCGGTGTCGACCAGCTCGGTGCTGGTGGCCAGGTCGAGGGTGAACGGCTTCTCCAGCAGCACCGGCTTGCCGGCGGTCAGGCAGGTCAGCGCCGCCGCGTGGTGCGCGGCGTGCGGGGTGGCGACGTAGATCACATCCACGTCCGGCTCCGCGGCCAGGTCGGCCCAGGAGGCGTACGCCCGGGGTACGCCGTGCCGCTCGGCGAAGCGCTTCGCGGTCTCGGCGGTTCGTGAGCCGACCGCGACCAGTTCGGCCCCCGGCACCAGCCGGAGATCCTCGGCGAATTGGGCGGCGATGTTGCCGGTGGCCAGGATGCCCCAACGAGTCATGACGTGACGCTACCGAAGATCACCAGAGGGCTGTACGGGCGATCCACGGGTCGGGAACTAGGCTCGGCGCATGACGATCGACCGCGGCTACCCGGCGCCGCCCGCGCTGGTGGAGCACGCCCGCCGGTTCCAGGCCTCCGGCGGCGTACCGGCGGTGCCCCGGGTGGCGGCCACCGTGCTGCTGCTCCGCCCGGCCGGCGAGGGCTTCGAGGTGTACCTGATCCGCCGGGTCGCGGCGATGGCCTTCGGCGGCATGTACGCCTTTCCCGGCGGCGGCGTCGACCCCTCGGACTCGACCGCGCACCTCGACTGGGCGGGTCCGGAGCCGGCCGACTGGGGCGTCCGGCTCGGGCAGACGACGGCCGGCGCGCAGGCGGTCGTGTGCGCGGCGGCTCGTGAGGTCTTCGAGGAGGCCGGGGTGCTGCTCGCCGGCCCGGACGCGGACCGGGTCGTCGGCGACGTCAGCGACGACGGGTGGGAGGCCGCCCGGATCGACCTGGAGCAGCGGCGCACCGGCTTCGCCGACCTGCTCGCCCGCCGCGGGCTCACGCTCCGCTCGGACCTGCTGCTGCCGTGGAGCCGGTGGGTGACCCCGGAGTTCGAGCCGCGCCGGTTCGACACGTACTTCTTCGTGGCGCTGCTGCCGGAGGGGCAGCGGACCCGCGACGTCTCCGGCGAGGCCGACCACACCCTGTGGGTCCGGCCCGCCGACGCGTGCAACCGCGCCGCGGCGGGCGAGTTGACCATGCTGCCGCCGACCCTGGTCACCCTCGGCGAGATCGCCGCCTGCGACGACCTCGCGGCGGTGGCCCGGGCGGCGGCGACCCGGGACGCGGCCACCCCGATCACGCCCTACCTGGACCTGTCCGACGACGCCGAGCCCCGGTTCCACCTGCCTCGCCCAGCCGCACCCTGACCGGCGCCCGCGCCTCGAAAGGCCGTGCCGGCCGCGTCAGCCGAGCTGGTAGTTGACGTGGGCGGACCAGCGGGCGAAACCGAGCCGCTCGTAGAGCGCCACCGCCCCGGTGTTCGACTCGTCCACGTAGAGCATCACCCGGTCCAGCCCGCGCCGGTCGCGCAGGTACGCCAGCCCCGCCGTGGTCAGCGCCCGGCCGAGGCCGCCGCCGTGCGTGGACGGGTCCACCCCGAGCACGTACACCTCGCCGATGCGGGCCGAGCCGGGCCGCTCGTGCACCTTGGTCCAGTGGAAGCCGAGCAGCCGGCCGGTCGTCGAGTCGGCGGCGAGCAGGAAGCCGGCCGGGTCGAACCACGGCTCGCCGAGGCGTACCCGTAGGTCGTCGAGGGTCCAGCGGCCCTGCTCGGGATGGTCGGCGAAGGCCCGCGCGTTCAGCGTCAGCCACGCCTCGTCGTCGGTACCGGGCCGGAACGCGCGCAGGGTGACCCCGTCGGGCAGTCGCGGATCGGCCAGCGGGGCGGTGAGCGGCCGGCGCAGCTGCCAGAGCACGCGCGCGCGGCGGAAGCCGAGGTCGACGGCGATGGCTGCGGCCGAGGGGTGGTCGCCGTGGGCCCACGCCCGCAGCGGCCCGGTGGCGGTCGCCAGCACCCCACGGGCCAGCGCCCGGCCGGTGCTGCGCCGCCGGTACGCCGGGTGGACCACCAGCTCCACCCCGACGCCGGCGCCGGGGTCGGTGGTGTCGAGGTGGGCGTACCCGGTGAGCGTCCCGTCGTCGGAGCGGGCCACCAGGTGGGCCGCCGGAGCCTGCTCGTCGCGGAGCCGGAGCAGGACGTGCTCGTCCAGTGGGTCCGCGCCGTCCGCGTCGCCCGCCGCCCCGACGAGCGTCAGCACCTCGGCGATCTCCGCCGGACCGAGCCGGTCGACGCGGCTCACCTGGTCGCTGGTCGGCTCGGTGCTGCTCATGCCGTCACGGTATCCGGATGAACGGGTCGTCGGCGGGACAGCCGGGCGGGATCCCCCTCACATCCCCCGCTTCGGCAGCGCCCGGACGTCGAACCTGGCGGTCAGTTTCGGCAGCATGCGGTACACCGCGTTGACGGTGCCCTGCCGGTCGCCGCCCGCGTCGTGCATCAGGACGATCGACCCGGGTTGCACGCCGTTCAGCACCGACGCGGTGATCTTGGTTGCCCCGGGCGTACGCCAGTCGGAGGTGTCCAGCGTCCAGTGCAGGGGCATCATGCCGAGTTCCCGGGCGACGGAGATGACCGAGTAGGTCCAAGCGCCCCCGGGTTGCCGGTACCACCCGATCTGCGCGTCGGGCACCGCCGCCCGGATCGCCGCGTTGGTCCGTAGCAGGTCCGCCTGGATCCGCTGCGGCGATCGCGAGCCCAGCGTCACGTCGTGGTCCCAGCTGTGGTTGCACAGCGTGTGGCCCTCGGCGACGATCTGCTGGATGAGCCAGGGGTAGGCCTCGGCGTTCTGGCCGACCACGCAGAACGTCGCCGTGACGTGTTCTTCCTTCAGGATCGCGAGAACCTGCGGGGTGTAGTCCGGGTTCGGCCCGTCGTCGAAGGTGAGCGCGACCTCGTCAGTGCCGGTGCTCACCCGGGTACCCATCGGGCCGATGTCCGGGTCGTGCCCCTGCCCGTTGCTCGGCGTCGGCTCGGCCGACCCGGGCGGGTGGCTTGGGCCCGTCCCGGGGTCGGCGGACGAAGGTGCGGACTGGTCGGCGTAGTCCGGATGGTCCGCGCCGCTCGCGGTCGCCCGGGAGTCGTGCCGCGGTGGATCGGGCACCATGCTGCGGCCGATCAGGAACGTCGCACCGAGCACCGCCGACACCACGAGCGTGATGATCCCGAGCGTCCGTCCCGTGCCCCCGTGGTAACCGCCCACCGCTGCCCCCTCACGTTGGCCAACCCGAAAGTCACCATAAGACTCACGAGTTGCCCAAAAGGGGCATACGGGAGGTGATTAACCCTCGATGGTGAGGGCCCGCACCGGCAGCGGCGCGTGCTCGGCCGCCTCGCCCAACGTCCGCGACGGCGGTACGACGAACTTGTAGCCCACCTGGCGGACGGTGCCGATCATCGACTCGTACTCCGAGCCGAGCTTGGCCCGCAGCCGTCGCACGTGCACGTCGACCGTGCGGGTGCCGCCGAAGTAGTCGTACCCCCAGACCTCACGCAGCAGCTGGTCCCGGGTGAACACCCGGCCCGGGTGCTGGGCGAGGAACTTCAGCAGCTCGAACTCCTTGTAGGTCAGGTCGAGCGGGCGGCCCTTGAGCTTCGCGGCGTAGGTGTCCGGGTCGATCATCAGCTCGCCGGCCCGGATCGAGCCGCCGGCGCCGGCCGTCGCGTTGCTCAGCCGGCCGACCGCGAGCCGCAGTCGGGCCTCCACCTCGGCCGGGCCTGCGGAGGCGAGGATCACGTCGTCGACGCCCCAGTCGGCGTTCAGCGCGATCAGGCCGGCCTCGGTGACCACCGCTACCAGCGGTACACCGAGCCCGGTGGCGTGCAGCATCCGGCAGGTGGCCCGGGCCTCGCTCAGCTCGGAGCGGGCGTCGACCAGCACGGCGTCCGGGCTCGGACCGGCAACCAGGGTGCGGACGTCGCGCGGTGCGGTGCGGACCGAGTGCGGCAGCAGGTCCAGTGCCGGTAGCACTGCGGATGGTTCGCCTGCCCGTGCGGTCACCAACAGCAGGATCTCCACGATCACCTCCGTCCCGGCGGCCTTGTAGGGCCGCACGCGACCAGCGCACTCCTGCGGATGTGGCGCTGGGAATTTCCGTGGGTCCCGGCGTCGCTGACGGGCGGGTTTCG